>JAAYZL010000259.1 GCA_012514855.1 Clostridiales bacterium | reverse complement strand
TTCGAAATCGCCGCGCGCTCGGCGCAGATCGTCGCCCCGTAGCTCGCGTTTTCGATGTTGCAGCCCTGGAACGTCCTGCCGTCCGCGGTCAGCAGGCACGCGCCGACCTGAAACTTCGAGTAGGGCGCGTAGGCCCTCTGCATCGCCTCGCACGCGAGGTCGAAGAGCATTTGATCGGTCATCGGAAAGTCCTCCGTTCTCGAAAGGGAGACGAGGCGCAGAGCGCGCTCTTCCATCTCGCGCATCCTCGCCCGGTCGCCGGAATTGAGGTGGTCGTAGCCCATCAGGTGAAGGGCCGAGTGCGCGGCCAAGTACCCGAGCTCGCGCAGCAGCGGGTGGCCGTACAGGTCGGCCTGCTCTTTCGCGCGCTGGAGCGAGATCACGCAGTCGCCGAGATTGATAAAGCCCAAATACGGGTCGTACTCGCGCCGGAGCCGCCGGGGGTTCTCGCGCGCGGTCGTGCCGGGCTTGAAGCGCGCGGCGGGGAAGGAGAGCACGTCCGTTTCGTCGTCGATGCCGCGCATCTCGCGGTTCAGCGCGCGAACCTCTTCCGGCGGCGCGATGCGAACCGCCATGCCGCAGTTTTCGACGCCCTCGAGCGAAAAGCACGCCTCGCAGACCGCTTCGAGCAATTTTCCGAGCCCCTCGACGCGCTCCGGAACCGCCCACTGCACGTCAATCGGCATTCTCGCGGTCCTCCGTCTCGACCTCCGGCGCGACGTGGCGCTCCGGCTCGATTTCGCCGTCGAGCCGCTCGGGCTCCGTGCGCGGCGGCAGCGGCACATCCGGGTACTCGATCCGCTCGTGGAACACGCCGCTCAAGACCGACTGGAACGCCCTGCAGATGCGGTCGAGGTCGGAGAACGTCAGCTCCGACTCGTCGAGCTGGCCGTCGCCCATCTTGTCGCGCACGAGCTTGCGGATCAGCTTGTCCAGCTTGTCGGGGTCGGGATTCGGCAGCGCGCGCGCCGCGGCCTCGATGCTGTCGGCGAGCATGACGACCGCCGCCTCCTTCGAGCGCGGGCGCGGGCCCTCGTAGCGGAACGCCGCGGCGTCGACTTCCTCGCCGTAGAGCTTGACCGCCTTGTCGTAGAAGAACATCATCGGCGAGTCGCCGTGGTGCTCCCGGATGATCGCGAGCACGGGCTCCGGCAAATGCCCCTTCTGGCCCATGATGCCGCCGTCTCGCGTGTGCGCGGTCAGAATCGCGGCGCTGACGCGGGGATCGGTGCGCGTGTGCGGGTTGTCGCCGCCGAGCTGGTTCTCCTTGAAGTACATCGGGCGCTTCAACTTGCCGACGTCGTGGTAATACGCGCCGACCCTCGCGAGCAGCCCGTTCGCGCCGATCGCGCTCGCCGCGGTCTCGGCGAGGTTCGCGACGATGATCGAGTGGTGGTAGGAGCCGGGCGCCTCGAGAAGCATCCGCCTCAGCAGCGGCTGGTTCGGGTTCGAGAGCTCGAGTAGCTTCGCCGAGGTCGTCAGGTTGAACATCCACTCCATCAGCGGTTGCAAACCGATGCACAATACCGCCGAGAACAGCCCGCCGAGCGCCGACCACAGCGCGTACAGCGTCGCGGTGCGGAAGTCCGCGCTGTTGGTCAGGCTCACGGCGAGCGTCGTCAGAAAGTTCGTCGCGCCGATCATCACGCCGGCCAGCAGCGCCGAGAGCCTCTGCTGGCGCTTGCGCAAGACTACCACGACGACCGGCCCGCTCGCGAGCGACATCAGGACGATCGAGAACATCGCCATCGTGAACAGTCCGCTCGTCGAGCTCACCAGAAGCGACACCATGACCGCGAGCACGATGTTCGAAAACAGCGCGAGATGCGGCCGGATCAAGACCGTGATCAGCAGAAGCCCGAGCGACACAGGCATCGCATATGTGTTGATATCGCGGATCAGGAGGGACAGCCCGACGACCAGAATGTAAATGATTCCCAGGAGCAGCAGCGTCTTTGGGCGCCTCCATATGTCGTGCTCGTAGCGGTACATGTAGACGCCGACGCTCGCGAGCAGCACGAACACGATCAGCGCGACGCCCCAGATCAGGTTCAGGCTGTTGTCGGCGATCAGGCCGAGCGACGCGAGCATCGTGTACTGCGCGGGCGTCACGATGTCGCCCTGCCGGACGATGACCTCGCCCTCGACGCGGCCCTCCGGCTCGACGAGGCTGCGCGCCTTCTCGCGGTTGACCTCGGTCGCCTCGCGGTCGATCAGCATGTTCGGCTTGATGGACGAGCGGACGACGTCGACCGCGATCGAAACCAGCGTCGCGTCGTAGTTCTCCGCCGACAGGTCGCGCTCGATCCGGGCGACGGTCGCGGCCTCCTGCCCCTCCGGGAGGCTCGAGATCAGCGCGTCGCGCGCGAGCTCCACCGCGCGGCGGAACAGCCCCTCGAGCGCGTCCGCGTGCACGGCCTTCAGCTTTTCGATCTGCCCGGCCGTGAGCGTCACGGAGAGCGCCTCGAGCGCGTCCGCGTCGCCCGCCGAGAGGCGAACGAGCTGGGAGAACTGCTGGTCGAGCAGCGAGGTCACCTCGACGGTGACGCTCTTGTCGACGCTCTTGTAGCTCAGATCGACCTGCGCGGCCGCGGCGTCCCTGAGCATCCCGGTCGTGACGGTGTCCTCGACGTCCCGGGACGCGAGGATCGTCACGCTCGCGGGCGCGCCGATGCGTATGTCGTAGCGCTCCGGCGTGATGGCGGCGGAAATCATCGCGAACAGCACGAAGTACGTCGCGAGCGCGATCAGCGCCGCGCGCAGCACCGACATCCACTCCCCGCGCGGGCGCTTCGGAGTTTTTTTCATTTCAACGCACTGTTCCCTTCCTGTTCACGTGCTTCTCGTATGCGCGCACGATGGCCTGCACCAGCTCGTGACGCACGACGTCCCGGTGTGTGAGCATGGAGATGCCGATGTCCGGCACGCCCTTGAGCACCTCCAGCGCCTCGACGAGCCCGGACTTCTTGCCGGCGGGCAGGTCGATCTGCGTCACGTCGCCGGTGATGACCATCTTCGAGCCCATGCCCATGCGCGTCAAAAACATCTTCATCTGTTCGGAGGTGGTGTTCTGCGCTTCGTCGAGTATGATGAACGCGTCGTTGAGCGTCCGGCCGCGCATGTACGCGAGCGGCGCGACCTCGACCGCCCCGCGCTCGACGAGCCGCTGGTAGGCGTCGACGCCCATCATCTCGTTCAGCGCGTCGTACAGCGGGCGCAGGTACGGGTCGACCTTCTGCGCGAGGTCGCCGGGCAGGAATCCGAGCTTCTCGCCGGCCTCGACCGCCGGGCGCGTCAGGATGATGCGCTCGACGTCCTTGTTCTTGAGCGCGACGACCGCCATCGCGATCGCGAGATAGGTTTTTCCGGTTCCGGCGGGGCCGACCGAAAACGTGCAGGTGTTGTTCTTGATCGCGTCGACGTACTGCTTCTGGCCGAGCGTCTTGCACTTGACCTGCCGCCCGCGGTGCGTGATCGCGATGACGTCGCGCATGATCTCGCCGATGCGGTCGGCCTTGCCCTCGCCGGCGAGCTCGATCGCGTACCGTATGCGCGTGCGGTCGACCGGGTCGCCGCGCCTGATGATCTCCAGCAGCTTTTCAAACGTCAGCCGCGCGAGCGCGACCTTCGCGGCCTCGCCGGTCAGCGAAACCTCGCCGCCGTGCGCGAAGATCTCGATGCCCAGCTCCTCTTTGAACAGCGGCATGTTCTCTTCCCGGAGTCCGAAGAGCGCGATGAACTGCTCCGGTACGTCCACGCGCAGTATCTCGGTCGCCAGGGGCGTATTCTCCATCATTCCACCTCATCGTCACTGCTTGGTTCGCGCGATTTCTTCGCGCGTGGAGGCGATGTCGCGGTGGATTTCCACGACCGCGCGCGCGCGCAATCTGCCTTCCTCTAT
>JAAYZL010000258.1 GCA_012514855.1 Clostridiales bacterium | reverse complement strand
AGACGTCGAGCTCCCCGATGGGCACGATCGGCATCGGCGCGCCGGTACCCCCGCCGAGCCTGCGCTCGAACCACATCACGTCGTGCCACGCGCCGCCCTTCCAGCCCGCGCCCCGGAACGCGCCGATCGAGCGAAAGCCGAGCTTCTCGTGCAGCGCGACGCTCGCGGGATTCGGCACCGTGACGCAGCCGTAGGCCATCCGGAAGCCCTGCCGCTTCAAAATCTTCAGAAGCGCCTCGTACAGCGCGCGGCCGGCGCCGCGGCGGTGGTAGTCCCGGACGAGGTAGATCGAGAGCTCCGCGCCCCACTGGTATGCCGCGCGCTCGCGGAAGCGGTGCGCGTAGGCGTAGCCGACGATCTTCCCGTCGACCTCGGCGACGAGGTAGGGATAGATCTCCTGAATCTCCGCGATCCGCCTGGCGAAATCCGCCTCGGTCGGGGCCTCGGTGTCGAAGGTGACCGGCGTCCGCACGTAGGGCGCGTAGATCGCGGCCAGCGCCCCCGCGTCCGCCTCGGTTGCCGGGCGGAATTTTCGCATGTTATCGCCCCTCCCGCAGCTTCTGGTTGAGCTTTCCGTAGATTCTGTCGCGCATCCACGGTTCAGTGGACGCGGCGACCGCCTCGTCGAGCGAAAACCACCGGACGTCGCTGTTCTCGTCGGCCTTCGCGGTGAGCGGCTCAAGGTCGTCCGCCTCGACGAGATAGGTCAGGTTCAGATGGATGTGCGAGGGCACGTACTTGCCGCGCTTCTCGTGGCCGTCGACCGTCAGCGCCTCGAGCGAAAAGATGTCCTCCGAGACCGTGCGGACGCTTTTTAGCCCGCTCTCCTCCCCCGCCTCGCGCAGCGCGACCGAGAGAAGGTCTTGCTCCCCGTCCGCGTGTCCGCCGAGCCACGACCACGATTTGTAGATGTTGTGATAGGCCATCAGCACGCGGTCGCGGCGCGCGTTGACGATCCACGCCGAGGCCGTCGCGTGCGCGAGCAGGTTTTCCCGGGAAAACACGCCCGGCTGCGTGAGCGCGCGGAGGATCAAGGCTTTGTCGGCGATCTCCTGCGCGTTGAACGGCGCGTATTGCTCGATCGAGCGGATCAGATCCATGTGTCCCCTCCCCTACGTCGGCGGATTTTCCTCGCAAAACAGCGTGAAGCGGTTTTTCCGGTACTCGATCAGCCCGTCGCGCCGCATCTTCGAGAGCTCGTTCGAGAGCGCGCTGCGCTCGACGGACAGGTAATCCGCGAGCTGCTGGCGGTTGAACGGGATTTCGAAGCTGTAGCAGCCCTGCTCGAGCGCCTGGTACGAAAGGTACGAGAGCAGCCGCTCGCGGATCGACTTCGGCATGATGTGCGTCATCTTGCGCGTCAAGGTCATGTTCTTCGACGCCATGACCGTCAGCAGGTTCCGAAGCAGCCGCGCGTGGAACGAGCAGGCCGATCGGCACGGCTCGAGCGTGCGCTGCACGTCCAGAAACACCGCGTGCGCGTCGTCCGCGGCGACGACGTCGACCATCAGAATCCCGCCGGGGATGCAGGCGTAGGTTTCGGCAAACGACTGGCCGGGCCCCACGTGGTCGATGATGTGCAGGTTCCCCCACACGTCCCCGCGCACGACGTTGACGCCGCCGGACAGCAATACCCCCATCTGGCGCACCGGGTCGCCCGCGCGGAAGATCACCTCGTCGCGCTGAAAGGTCCGCTCCGCCGACCCCAGGCACGAGAGCATGCCGCCGATGTCGGCCTCGGGAATGCCGCGGAACAGCGGCGTGCGCGAGAGAAAGCTCAATTTTTCCATGAAATTCCTCGTTTTTGTTGTTTTTACAACATACTTGCGGCATCGATTATATTACAATATCCCTGCAAAGTCAAGAAAGGACGTTGCGGGAGGTGAATGGAATGGTCCGCAAGATCATTGAAATCGACGAAGAAAAATGCAACGGCTGCGGCCTGTGCGCGAAGGCGTGCCACGAGGGTGCGATCGGCATGGTGAACGGCAAGGCGAAGCTGCTCCGCGACGACTACTGCGACGGGCTGGGCGCGTGCCTGCCCTCGTGCCCGACCGGGGCGATCTCGTTTGTCGAGCGCGAGGCGGACGCCTT
>JAAYZL010000257.1 GCA_012514855.1 Clostridiales bacterium | reverse complement strand
TGTTTGACCACGTGCCGCGCGACGTGCAGGTTTTGATCGCCGAGGGGCTGGGCGTGCCGCTTTCCGAAATCTATGGCGTGGCCACGTTCTACTCGCAGTTTGCGCTGGAACCGCGCGGGCGCTTTGTTATCGGCGTCTGCATGGGCACGGCCTGCTACGTCAAGGGCTCGAAGGAGATACTCGACAGGCTGACCCGCGGGCTGGAGATCAAGGTCGGCTCGACGACCGCCGACGGCCGGTTCACGCTCCGGGACACGCGCTGCCTCGGCGCCTGCGGCCTCGCGCCGGTCATCATGATCAACGACGACGTCTACGGGCGGCTCGTGCCCGACGACCTGCCCGGAATCCTCGACAAGTACCGGGCGATGTGACGCGATGCCGGAGCTTGCGCTTCACATACTGGACCTCGTCCAGAACAGCGTCTCGGCGGGCGCGACCGGCATAACGGTCACCATCGCGTACGATCGGGCGAGGGATACGCTGACGATCACGATCGAGGACGACGGGCGGGGAATGTCCGAGGAGCTCGTAAGGAGCGTCACAAACCCGTTCGTCACGACGCGCACGACGCGCAAGGTGGGTCTCGGCATCCCGATGTTCCAGCAGCTCGCCGAGATGTGCGGCGGGGCGCTCGCGATCTCCTCGAAGCCCGGCGCGGGGACGACATTGACCGCGACCTTCCGCGCCTCGCACGTCGATCTCCCGCCGATGGGGAGCCTCCGGGAGACGATCCTCGCGCTCGTCGCCGCCTGTCCGGAATCGCCGGATTTCCGGTTTGTCTACCGGGCGGACGGCCGGGAATTTGTGTTTGACACCTCGGAGGTGCGCGCGCCGCTCGGAAACCTCCCGCTCAGCGAGCCGGAGATTCTCGAATGGATCGGCGAATACGTGTCCGAGGGAATCCGGGAAGTGGACGGTTCTCAATAATTTTGGAGGTGCATCTGGCATGAAGTCGTTAGCGGATCTCGAAGCCATTCGTCAAAGGACGCTGGACAAGGTCAACCTGCGCCGCGAGCACGAGGGCACGCGCGTCGTCGTGGGCATGGCCACCTGCGGCATCGCGGCCGGCGCGCGCCCGGTGCTGTTGGCCTTCATGGACGAGGTCAACAAGCGAAAGCTGTTGAACGTCACGGTCGCGCAGACGGGCTGCATCGGCATGTGTCGCCTGGAGCCGATGGTCGAAATCACCGTTCCCGGCCAGGAGAAGGTGACCTACGTCCGGGTGACGCCCGAGAAGGTCGCGCGCATCGTCGAGGAGCACGTCGTCAACGGCCGCCCGGTTTTGGAATACGTCATCGGCGCCGAGGGCAGGGCCTGAAACGCGCAAGATTGAAGGAGGCAAAGCAATATGGAGCTTTTCCGTTCGCACATTTTGGTCTGCGGCGGCACCGGCTGCACATCTTCCGGCTCTCAGCTGCTCCTCGAGCGGTTTGAGAAGCTGTTGGAAAAGAACGGGCTTTCCAAGGAAATCAAGCTCGTGCACACCGGCTGCTTCGGCCTTTGCGAGGCGGGCCCGGTCGTCATCGTCTACCCCGAGGGCGCGTTCTACAGCCGCGTGACGGTCGAGGACGTCGACGAGATCGTGGGCGAGCACC
>JAAYZL010000256.1 GCA_012514855.1 Clostridiales bacterium | reverse complement strand
TGCACCTTCGCGCGGATCGCCGAGCAGGGGTTGAGCGTGTTGCCGAGCGTCCCGCCGAGCCCGCCCTCCATCTCGCCCGAGCGGTTGACGAGCTTGCCGAGGTCGGTCTCCCAGCCCTCGACGCGCGCGCCGAACAGCAGGGCCGCGAGCGCGTACGGGCAGTCGCCGGGGCCGCCGGCCCTGCGCGTGAACAGGAGCACGTTCTGGCCGGGGCGCTCGGAGGTGACGAACAGGTTCTGAAACGCCGGGTGCGCGTAGCAGTCCGCCTGGTAACACAGCGCGACCGGGAACGCCTGCGTGAACTCGAGCGCCCGGTTCAAGTCCGAGCGGTTCCAGAGGCTCACGCGCTGGATGAGCGTGCCGTCCTCGGGGGACACCGTCGCGGTCAGCTTGATGTCCACGTCGTTCATCGCGGACGCGAATTGCGCGAAGCCCGCGTCGAACCGCACCGACGCCTCCTCCGCGACGGGCACGAGCCTGCCGGTCGCCGGGTCGCGCACGTACACGCAGATGCCGGGGCCGTCCTCGATCAGGTCGCCGAAAAAGCGGTTCGCGAGCACGCCGTTGCGGCTCAAAAACGCCTGCCCGCGCGCCGTCAGAATCGCGCGCGCGCCCGCGCCGGCGAGTATGTGCTGGTCGACGAGCCGGTTTTCGACGCGGCCGAAGCGGAACGTGCGCTCCTCGGGCCTGCGCGAGGCGTCGGGCAGAAGCTGCTCCTGCCGGCGCCTAAGCCTCACGCGCGCGGACGGCTTTTCCTCGAGCAGCAGCGACAGCGCGCGCGCCTCGGGGATTTTCTCGAACAGGTTCGAGATCGCGTCCGCGGACAGCGCGTTCGCGAGCGCCGCGAGCGCCATGCCCTGATGGTGCGCCATGTAGCTCTTGACGAGCTTCGGGTCCTCGCCGCGCCGCGAGGCCGCGTAGTCCGCCGCCTCGTAGAACCCGCACTCGCCCGCCCAGCCGAGCTCGCGCATCCTAAGCACGTTGTCGGCGACCTTGCCGGGAACGGTCGCGAGCGCGAGCACCGACGCGTACGGCGCGACGACGCACTGCCGGACGCCGCCGCCCAGCGCCAGTTCGCGCAGGCCGAACGCGCGGTACTGGTAGTTCAGGTGCAGGTCGAACGCGTAGTAGCCGGACTCGCTGACGCCCCAGGGCCGCCCGCGCAGCGCGCCCAAACGCGCCTGCATCTGCGCGACCGCGCGGTTGCTCTCGGCGAGCAGCGTGCCGTCGCGCGAGCGCATGAAGATCTCGGGCATCAGGTACTCGAACATCGTGCCGCTCCAGGAGACGAGCGCCTGCCCGTGCTCGAGCCGGACGGACGGCCGTGCCAATTTCTTCCAGTGCGCGACCGAAATCTGGCCGAGCATCATCGCGACGCAGCTCAAAATCCTCGACTCCGACGCGAGCAGGTCGTAGTGCGACGCGCTCAGCCGCCCGTTTTCGACGTCCGCGCCGATCACGAACAGCTTTCGCGACGGGTCGTACAGCGCCAGAAAGTCCATGCCCGCCGCGAGCCGCCTGAGCCGCTCCGTGAGCTCCCGGTCGACGGACTCGATCGCCGCCGCGATCGTCATCAGGCACGCCGCGAGGTTTCCGCTGTCGACCGAGGACACGTAGCGCGGCTTCAGCGGGCGCAGGCTGTCGATGTCGTACCAGTTGTACAGCTGGCCGTTCCACTTGTCGAGCCGCTCGACGCTGTCCATGGTGTCCCGGACGCGCGAGAGCATCTCCGCGTCCCGCAGAAACCCGAGCGCGCGCGCGGAAAGACACGACAGCAGATAGAGCCCGATGTTCGTCGGAGAGGTGCGGCGGGCGCTGCCGACCGCGGGGTCGATCTGCACGTTGTCCGGCGGCAGCCAGTTCTCGCGCTCGGTCACGTATTTCTCAAAGAAGCGCCAGGTGTCCCGCGCGAGCTCGCTGAGCGCGCCGATCTGCCGCACGGTCAGCGAGCCGCGCGCGTCGGTCGAGGTCAATTGCATGTCGGAAATCAGGCCCGGCGCGAGCAGGAACAGCGCCGCGAGCGACAGCGCCGGGGGCACCCACGCCGGCGAAAACAGGCCGGGGATGCACAATATCGCGCCCACGCGGCATGCCGTTCCGACGCGCGTGCCGCCCGCCGCGGCGTCCGCGGAGGTCACCCACTCGAGCATGTGCTTTTTCGTGAACGCGAGCCTAAAGATCGTGCGCAGCACCGCGTCCATCAAGGCGCCCGCGGTCGCCGGAAGCGCCGCGAGGTTCACGACCGCGCGCCGCCACGACAGAGACCGCGCCGTGAACAGGTGCAGTATCGGCGTCAAAAACGCGTAGAGCACGCCCAGCGCGAACGCGGTGCGCACGTTGAACCACATCGCCTGCAAGAGCAGTCCCATCAGCGACGGCAGGATGAGGCTTCGGA
>JAAYZL010000255.1 GCA_012514855.1 Clostridiales bacterium | reverse complement strand
TGTTCGCCGTCGAGTGCAAGATCGTCGACCCGGAGACCGGGGAGGAATTGTCCGACGACGTCGACGGCGAGTTCTGCGCGCGCGGCTACAACATCATGAAGGGCTACTACAAGATGCCCGAGGCGACCGCCGCCGTCATCGACTCGGAGGGGTGGCTTCATTCCGGCGACGTCGCGCGCAGGACCGGCGACGGGCACTACAAGATCACCGGCCGCATCAAGGACATGATCATCCGCGGCGGCGAGAACATCTACCCGAAGGAGATCGAGGAGTTTTTGTACACGCACCCGGCCGTCAAGGACGTGCAGGTCGTCGGCGTGCCCGACAAGCAGTACGGCGAGGAGATCATGGCCTGCGTCATCCTGAAGGACGGCGCGACCGCCACCGATCAGGAACTGCGCGACTACTGCCTGGGCCGCATCGCCAAGCACAAGTGCCCGCGCTACGTGAGCTTCGTCACCGAGTTCCCGATGAACGCCGCCGGCAAGATCCTCAAGTACAGGATGCGCGAGGAGGCCGTCGAGAAATTGGGGCTCGTCGCGGCGAGCAAGATCGTGACCGCGTAATATGGTTGGATGGGCTGTTCTGCGGCCCCTTCCCCGACAGGCGAAGCCCGGAGGATACGGCGTCCTCCGGGCTTTTTGTGGTTATACCAATCCAAAATATTAATTCCTCGTTGCGCCGGGTCTTTTCGCGCAGAACCTTGTCGCTCTCCGCTCAACGTAGCGCTGCTACGCCTCGCTCCGGCTCCTGGTTCTGCATCGAAAATCCCTCGGCCCTTTGGAGTAATTAATATTCTTCCTTGGTATTAATCCTCCCAGAGCTTCGGAATCCTCTTGAGCGCCGCGACCAGCGGAAGCCCGAGCGCGTAGCACACGACCACCTCGCCGAGGGCGACCGCGCCCATGCTCAGCAGAATCGCCGGGGCGCTCACGGGGTCTCCCGGGGCCAGCACATACGCAAAATACACGATCGGGCCGACGACCAGGCCGTTTACGAGCGCCGGCATCCCGGCGGCGGCGAGCGGCTTTTCACGGAATTTCCGGGTCAGAAGCGCGGCGATCAGGGTCGCGAGCGAGCCGAACACCACGTCGTACCACACCGCGCCGGAGATCAGGTTCGCGAGGGCGCAGCCGACCGCGAGCGCCGGGACCGCCTCAAACGCGAGCACCGGCAGAAGCGTCAGCGCCTCCGAGACGCGGAACTGCAGCTGGCGGAAGCTGATCGCCTGCAGCGCGAAGGTCAAAACAACGTACATCGCCGAGACGACGGCGGCGCGGGCAAGGGTCCTCGTCGTGAATTTCATTGGCAACTTCTTCCTTTCGGGCAATGCTGAACGGCATAGGAAGTCCATGCCGCAGAGCACCTGTTTTTGTTTAGGGACAGGAGGACTTCGAACTGTCCGTTATTCCTTTGTGCCGCGCCGGTTATCCGCGCGCCCGGTCGTACCGTGGATCAGCCGCCGTACCGCCGATCAGCCGTGCGCCCAGTTGTAGGCCGCGTTGATCGCCGCCTTGTGGTCGTCGTCGACGTTGTCGCTGCCGTGGGTGCGGCTGTTGGACATGTGCAGGCAGATGACGCCGTCCATGTCGTTGCCGGAGATCGTGTCTTCCCCGCCGTGCGGCATGCAGTTGATCGACGCGGCGATGAACTTGCCCTCGGCGATCAGTATCACCGCCCTGCGCTCCCACGTCCAGCCCCCGGACGCGCGCTTGAGCTTCGCGGTGTCCTCCGCGGTCGCCGGCTCGATGTCCATGTGGTTCGTGCCGGTCGTGTACTTGACGCGGATCAGCTGGCCGCTGCGGATGTCGTAGATGTGGTAGTAGCGGCCGCGGTTGACCAGCGAGGCTCCGCCGTCGAACCAGTCGAGCTTGATGACCTTCGCCTTGTTCTTCGCAAGCGTCGAGGCCGCGGATTCGCCCGCGGGCGGCGTCTTGCTGAGGCAGGACTGATAGACGTAGCCGGTCGCCGTGCCTGCCGCGTTCTGCACCTTGCAGAACTTCCCGGAGACGCCCACGGCATAGACCGCGGTTCCCTTCGAGATCGTCGCGAGCTTCGAAGACGACGCCGAAGCGCTCTTGTAGACGGTCGCGTTCTTGTTGGCATAGCCCTTCACGCGCGTCGGGCTCTCCTCCTCGATCCGATTCAGGTAGTCCGCGCCGGTAAACCCGACGCGGCCGTTCAGCTCGATCTTCGCCCACGCGCCCTTGACCGCCAGGACGCTCACGACCGTTCCCTTGTTGAGGCGGCCCACGTACGCCTCCTCGCTGAACGAGGCCGAGTCAAATACGGGCAGGTTGTTGCGAGTTACTTTCGCGTCCACCGCGGCCTCGGCGCCGCCCGCGATCAACATCGCCGCGAGCATTAGGTACAGAAGCCGCCTGAGAATGCATTTCACGCATTCGCCCCCCTCCGCAATCATACACCACCTATTATATTGCAGAATTATGACAAATGCAAGTGGCTAACAGCAAAAAGTTCCAATTTTGGTATATTTTTTTCGCAATCCCCTCGCAACACTTCGCAATCTTCGCGATTACGGCATGTCTGCCCGCACCCGCTGGATGCCGCAGCCGGACATATTGATGTACTGCCCCGGGTCGAGCATGAGTTCGAGCGGCTCGTCGACGACCTCGAACTTCAGCAGGTGCGCGCCCGCGCCGGGCACGTCGTCGTAGACGGAGTAGCTCGAGAGCGGCGCCTTTTCGTCCGGAAGCACGCGGTAATACCCGGCGGGAATCTGCTCGCCGACCCAATAGCCGCCCTCGAAGGCGGAGCCTTCCTGGTCGAGCCCGACCTCCGGCGCGAGCTCGAACGGGTAGGCGGTCACGTCCGAGAGCGTCACGAAGCTGCCGGACACGAAGCGCATGACCGCCGTCGGGATCACGAGCTCGTAATTCAGCACCTCGCCGCCGTCCCCGCCGCCCGCGCGCACGAGCACGCTCGGAAACAGCGCGACGCCGTTGTCCTGAAGCACGTACACGCCCTCCGGCATGTCGACGCCGACGCGGTAGGTGCCGCTCTCGTATTGGGGCTTGACGCCGGCGTTCTCGAGCTCCTCGATGCGCCGGTCGACGCTCCTGCGCAGGTCGTAGAGCTCCGAAAGCGTCAAGTCGGAGAGATCGCTCTCCGCGCACGCGCCGCCCAAGACGAGCAGCGCGAGAAGCGCCAGGCAGATGATCCTTCGCATATGCAACCTCCTCACCGTGCCGATATTATACGGGAAGAAGAAGGTAAAGTCAAGCGGGGCGGACTTCCGTCCGCCCCGCCGATGGGAGTTTCTACTGAATCTCCGAAATCTCGACCCTGCGCTTTTCCTTCGAGGACTTGCGCGCGGCGTCGAGCACGCGGAAGATCTGAGCGCCGTCGTTGAGGTCGGGCTTGATGCCGGTCTTTCCGCCGATGGCGCAGAGGAAGTCGTAGAACGCGTTCACGAACGTGTGCTCGTAGCCGATCAGGTGCCCGCAGGGCCACCACGCGGACACATAGGGGTGCACGCCCTCGGTGCAGAGGATCGTCTTGTAGCCCTGCTCGGCCAGCGGATCGGTGAAGTCGAAGAGCTGCAGCTCGTTCATGCGCTCGAAGTTGAACTTGATGGCGCCCTTCGAGCCGTAGACCTCGAAGTCGTTGAAGTTCTTGCGGCCGCAGGCGAAGCGGCTCGCCTCGATGGAGCCCAGCGCGCCGTTTTCGAACTCGAGCAGCATGAACGCGGCGTCGTCGACGTCGACAACTCCCATCTCCTTCGGGCCCTCGGACGAGCCCTTCGAGAACGTCGCGGCGTTCGCGCCGGGCAGCGGCCTCTCCGCGATGAACGTCTTCTGGATCGAGGTGACCGTCTTCGGCTCGCCGATCAGGAACCGCGCCAGGTCGAGCGCGTGGCTTCCCAGGTCGAACAGCACGCCCGCGCCCGCGCGGTCCGCGCGCAGGTGCCACGTCAGCGGGAAATCCGGGTCCATGATCCAGTCCTGCAGGTACGCGCCGCGCCAGTGGTAGACCTGCCCGATCCGGCCCTCGTCGATCAATTGCTTCGCGTACGCGACGGCCGGCACGCGGCGGTAGTTGTGGTTCAGGTAGTGGACGACGCCCGCGCGGTTCGCCGCGTCCGCCATCTCGCGGCACTCGCCGTAGCTGAGCGCGCAGGGCTTCTCGCAGACGATGTGCTTGCCGTTCTTCGCGGCCTCGATCGCCATCTCCCTGTGCATGTAGGTCGGCGTGCCGATCGACACGATGTCGATGTCGGGCCT
>JAAYZL010000254.1 GCA_012514855.1 Clostridiales bacterium | reverse complement strand
TCCGCCTCCGCGAACATCTCGGCGATGATCTCGCGCGCGGGCTTCACGCACTTGACGAGCGCGGCGATCTGGCCGGCCATGAAGCTGCCGCCCTCCGTGTCGCCCTCGACCGCGGCCCTTCTGAGCGAGCCCGCGCCGCAGCGCTCGATCTCCTCGTTCGATACGGAGCTGTCGTACTCCATCAGCCCGATCTGCCTGGAGAGCGGGTTGCGCAGGCAGCGCACCGGGTGGCCGAGCCTGCGGCCGGTCACGACCGTGTCGATGTCGCGCGCGGCAAGCACCTTCCGCTTGTAGTTCGGGTGGATCTGGCACTCCTCGGCGCACAGGAACCGCGTGCCGCACTGTACGCCCCTCGCGCCCAGCATGAACGCGGCCGCGATGCCCCTGCCGTCCGCGATGCCGCCGGCGGCGACGACCGGAACCGAAACGCAGTCCACGACCTGCGGCACGAGCGCCATCGTCGTCAGTTCGCCCACGTGCCCGCCGGACTCGCAGCCCTCTGCGATGATCGCCGCCGCGCCCTCGCGCTCGACGCGCCGGGCGATCGCGGTCGACGGAACCACAGGCACGACCTTGATGCCCGCGGGCACCCACTCCTTCATGTACACGCCCGGAAGCCCCGCGCCGGTCGTGACGACGGACACCCTCTCCTCGAGGATGACCTTCGCGACCTCGGCGGCGTACGGGCTCATCAGCATCACGTTGACGCCGAACGGCTTATCTGTTATTTCGCGGCAGAGGCGAATCTCCCTGCGCAGGTACTCGCCGTCCGCGCTCATCGCGGAGATCAGCCCGAGACCCCCGGCGTTCGACACCGCGGCGGCGAGCACGTGCTCGCTCACCCAGGCCATGCCGCCCTGAAAGATCGGGTACTCGATGCCGATCCGGTCGCAGATGTCGGTATGGATCATGCGTTCTTCGCCTCTTCGATGCGCTTGACCAGCGCGTCCATGTTCGTCACGCTCGGGTCGAGCTCGATGTTGACGCCGAGCGCGTCCTCGATCTGCATCACGAGGTCGGCGACGTCGAGCGAGTCGAGCTCGAGGTCCTGAAACGTCGATTCCGGCGCGATCGTCGAAACGTCGATTCCCTTGTAGTCGGCAAGCATCTCGGCAACTTTTTCAAAGATCATGGTTTTTTTCCTCCAATATGTCGTGTTGAAATCTATGGAAGGGGATCATACCCCGGTCCATCTGAGAACGCACGCGGCCGTCGTAAGCCCCGCGCCGAACGCGCTCATGGCGATCAGCTCCCCCGCGCGCAGCCGCCCCGCGCGGTTCAGCTCGTCGAGCAAGATCGGGATGCTCGCGGACGACGTGTTCCCGCGCACCTCGATGTTCGTCGGGAACTTCTCCTCCGGCTGCCTGAACCGGACGCGCGCCGCCTCGACGATCCGCCGGTTGGCCTGGTGCAAGAGGTAGTGGTCGATGTCGTCCGGCGCAAGCCCCGCCCTTTCGATCACAAGCTTGAGATCGTCGACCGAGTGCTGCACGGCAAATTTGTAGATCTCCGGGCCGTCCATGAACAGCGGGGTCGCGGGATGGCTCGCCGTGGCAAACGGGCTGTTGCCCGGATTCGGGTACATGTTGAGCGGGGCGAGGTTGCCCTCGCTCGTCAGGTGCGAGGAGAGAAGCCCCTCGCCCGCGTCCACGACGACCGCGCCCGCGCCGTCCCCGAACAGCACGCAGGTCGCGCGGTCGGTCCAGTCCGCGATGCGCGACATCGACTCCGCCGAGACGACGAGCATTCGCCTCGCCTTTCCGGAGGCGAGGTACGCGTCCGCGACGTCGAGCGCGTAGACAAACCCCGCGCACGCGCCGTTGATGTCGAGCGCCGCGCCGGTCGTCCCGAGCTCCCCCTGCAGCGCGCAGGAGAGCGAGGGCGTGATCGTGTCGGCGAGCACCGTCGAGCCGAGCACAAAGTCGATGTCCGAGGCCGAGAGCCCGGCGTTCTCCAAAGCGGCCTCCGACGCGCGGACGGCGAGCTGCAAAAGCGTCTCGTCGGTCATGATCTGCCGCGAGCGGATGCCGGTGCGGGTGCGAATCCAATCGTCGCTGGTGTCGAGAAACTGCGTCAGGCGGTCGTTGTCGACGGTCAGGGCGGGCAGCGCGCTGCCGGTTCCGAGTATTCTCATTCTGCACTTCCCCCTCCGCGCCCGAACTCCTCGACCTTGCCCCGCATGAAGTCGTTCATCTTGTGGAGTCCCGAGAGCAGAGCTTCCTTTTCCTGCGGCTGCATGTCCCTCGCGACCGCGCGGACGAGCTGCCGGTGAAAGTACCGGTGCGCGGTCTCGGCGCGGCGGCCCTGATCGGTCAAATGCACCTTCACGCGGCGCGCGTCGTCGCTCTGGCGGTCCTTCGTGATGTAGCCCTTCTTCTCGAGCCGCTTCACGGCCATCGTGACCGACGGCGGCGTGATCTCCAAATCCTGCGCGATGTCGGTGATCGTGCACCCGTCCGCCCAGTTCTTGCCGATGCTCTCGAGCATGTGCATCTCGCTGATGGTCAGGCTGTCGTTGCTCAGGCGGCGCAGCATGACCTCCTCCACCTTGCACAGCGACCGGTACGTGGTGACGAACATCTCGTTCAGACCCGAAAGAAAGGGATCCATCGCGCGGCCTCCAAATCAATTAATTAGACTAATTAATGATATCGCCGGGACCGGCAATTGTCAATAGGTTTTCCCAAAGATAGCGCGCGCATAAACTTCTTAAAGATTGTGGCGGACCGGCGTTGAAAAACTGCGGTTTTTCAACGCGTGGGGAGGGCCGGCCTTCTGAAATTTTCACAAATTTCCGTGCGAAGGCCGGGCGGGTGAGCATTTTTCTCCGCCTCAGCTCCCGAAAAATGCGCGAAACCGACGTACACGCCGTCGGTTTCGATTGAACAGGCAGTTCTGCGGGTCTTTTTCTGCAGTCCGAAGAGGGATTGCGTCAGCGGACAAACGCCGGCATATTTCCCGCGATCTCCCGGATTTTCGCGATCTCCTCCCCGCTGAACTCGAGGTTGTCGAGCGCGCGAAGGTTTTCCAAGATCTGCTCCGGGCGGCTCGCGCCGATCAGCGCGGAGGTGATCGCCGGGTTGTGAAGCACCCACGCGAGCGCCATCTGCGCGAGCGTCTGGCCGCGGCCGCGCGCGACCTCGTCGAGCTTCCGGGCGACCTCTACGACGGGCCCCTCGGCGGTCTCGCGCGAGAGGAAGATGCTCGGCCCCGCGGCGCGCGAGCCCTCCGGCACGCCGTGGAAGTACCGGTCGGTCAGCATGCCGCCGGCGAGCGGGCTGAACGCGATCGCGCCGATCCGGGTTTCGAGCGTCGCGGCCTCGGCGTTTTCCTCAAACCCGCGGTTCAGCATCGAGTAGCGCGGCTGGCTGATGAGCAGCCTGACGCCCATCGACCGGAGGATTTCCGTCGCGCGGCGCAGATCGTCGCCCAAGTAGTTCGACACGCCGACGTAGAGCGCCTTGCCGCTCCGGACCGCGTGCGCGAGCGCCTCCATGCTCTCCTCGAGCGGCGTCTCGGGGTCGGGCCGGTGGTGGTAGAAGATGTCGACGTAGTCGAGCTTCAGCCGCTTCAAACTCCGGTCGAGGCTCGCGAGCAGGCTCTTCCTCGAGCCCCACTCCCCGTACGGGCCGGGCCACATGGAGTAGCCCGCCTTCGTCGAGACGATCAGCTCGTCGCGGTAGGCGCGGAAGTCGCTCTTCAGGATGTCGCCGAGCGCCTCCTCCGCCGAGCCCGGCGGCGGGCCGTAGTTGTTCGCGCAGTCGAAGTGCGTGATGCCGTGGTCAAACGCGGTTTTGAGCATCTGCCGCGCGGTCTCTCTCGGCGCTTGCCCGCCGAAGTTGTGCCATGTTCCCAGGGAAAGCGCGGGCAGCTTCAGCCCCGAGGCCCCGCAGCGGCGGTAGACCATGCCCGCGTATCGGTTCTCACTCGCGACGTACATATCGTTTCCCTCCGTTTTGCCGCCTTACAGCAGGTGCGCGCAGTTGCGGTCGAAGCGCAGATACGCCGCGTCCCCGACCGTATAGACCTTCTTGTTGATCGGGCAGGCGTCCGCGATCTTGACGAGCGTGTCCCCGACCATCACGTGGTAGTTCTGGTACGAGCCCATGAAGCAGCTCAGGATGACCTTGCACGGGATCGGCCCGTCGTCTCCGATGATGGCCGCCTCGGGCCGGAGCACGATCTTGCAGTCCTCCCCGACCTGATGTTGATCGTCGCAGTCGAGCGACACGACCGCGCCGCCGACCGAAACCCGGTGCTCCCGGCCGCTGACGGACGCGACCGTGCACGGCAGGAAGTTCGCCTCGCCGATGAAGTCCGCGACGAACTCGCTGTTCGGGTGGTAGTAGATCTCGGTCGGCGTGCCCTGCTGCGAGATGACGCCGCGGTGCATGATGATGATCCTGTCGGAGATCGACATCGCCTCCGCCTGGTCGTGCGTCACGTAGATCGCGGTGATGCCGAGCGTCTGCTGTATGCGCCGGATCTCGGTGCGCATCGAGACGCGCAGCTTCGCGTCGAGGTTCGAGAGCGGCTCGTCGAACAAGAGCACGCCCGGCTCGACGACGAGCGCCCGCGCGAGCGCGACCCGCTGCTGCTGCCCGCCGGAGAGCTGGTTCGTCATGCGGCTCTCCATGCCGTTCAACTCCACGAGGTTCAATATCACGTCCACGCGCTTCTGAATCTCGGACTTTGACATCTTGCGCAAGCGCAGCCCGTAGGCGACGTTGTCGAACACGTTGTAGTGCGGGAACAGCGCGTAGCTCTGGAACACCATCGCCGTGTCGCGCTTGTTCGGCGTCAGATGGTTGATCGGCTCGTCCCCGATGTAGATCTCGCCCTCGTCGGGGCTCTCGAATCCGGCGATCATCCGAAGCGTCGTCGTCTTTCCGCAGCCGGACGGCCCGAGCAGCGTCACGAAGCTCCCCGGCTCGATGTCGAGCGAGATGTCGCGGACGGCGTAGAAGTCCTTTTTCGTCTTGGGATCGACGTAAATTTTGGAAATATGCTCGATGCGCACGCCCTTTTTCTGCTTGCTCATGGCCGTTCAACCTCCTTGATGTGCCGGCTGGTGCCGAAATACCGGATGAACAGGTTCATCAGCGTGATCGCCGCGTACACGATGAGGATCAGCAGCGTGGCGTACGCGCAGGCGACGCCGTAGAACCCCTTTTCGGCGAACTCGTTGATCTGCATCGTCACCAGCAGATATCTGGGCGTGACCAGCAAGATGATGGCGCTGATGGCCGTGATCGAGCGGACGAAGGTCGTGACCAGCCCGCTCAGGAAGGAGTCCTTGATCAGCGGCAGCGTGACCGTCATGAACACCCTGCCGCTGCCGGCGCCCAGGTCGTAGGCGGATTCCTCGATCGACCTGTCGATCTGCCGGAGCGCCGAGATGCCGCTTCGGGTGCCGACGGGCAGGCTTCGGATCACGAACACGATCACGAGTATGGCGCCGGTCCCGTAAATGCCCTGCAGGATGCCCGAGCGGAACAGCCCGTTCGCGAAGCCGCGTATGTAGCCGACGCCGAGCACCGTGCCCGGGACCGCCATCGCGAGAATCGACACGAACTCGATGAACCCCTTCGCCCTGAAGCGCTTCTTGACGACCAGATACGAGATGACCATCGACAGGAACGCCGTGATCGGCGAGGCGATGAACGACAGCACGAACGAGTCCTTGAACACCTTGAGGCCGTTGTACTTGAACAGGTACTCAAACCACTTCCAGCTCAGCGAATAGTCCCGCCCCCAGAGCTTGAACAGCGCGCCGAACGGTATGCTCACGTACATCAGAACGACGAACGCCGAGATGATCAGGCAGAGGATCGTCAGCGGCACGGTGACGCTCTTTTCCGAAATCAGCATCCTGGCGCGCGACGCCTTGCCGGTCAACGTCGCCGCGGTCTTGCTCTCGAAGTAGTACTTCTGCACGAGGAACAGGCTGACCGTCAAGGACAGCAGCACGACCGCCATCGCCGCCGCGCCGGTCGTGTCGTAGATTCCGCCGGTGATGCGCAGGTAGATCGTCGTCGCAAGCGTGTCGACGCTGCCGCCGATCATCATGGGGTTCGCGAAGTCCGCGACCGACTCGATGAACGTCACCAGAAACGCGTTCCCGAGCCCCGGCAGAAGCAGCGGGAACGTGACCGTCGTAAACACCTTCCAGCGCGAGGAGCCCATGTCCCGCGCCGCCTCCTCCATCGACGGGTCGATGTTCTTGAGAAGCCCCCTGAGCATCAGGTAGCACACCGGGAAGAAGGTCAGCGTCTGCACCGTCGCGATGCCGTGCATCCCGTAGATGTCCGAATCGAAGATGCCGAGCAGCGTCCTGGTGACGAGGCCGCTCCGCCCGAACAGCAAGATCATCGACAGCGACAGCACGAACGGCGGCGAGACGACCGGAAGGGTCGACACGACGTCGAACAGCTTTTTCAGCACGCGCGTGCGCACCTTCACATAGCAGTCGACGTACGCAAAAAGCAGCCCGAGCGCCGTCGAGCCGACGCCCACGATCACGCCGATTTGCAGCGTGTTCGTAAGCGCGTTTTTGAAGGTGTAGTCGCCGAAAATCCGGGGAAACGCGGAGAAATCGAGCCCCACGCCCTTGACGAATATGCTGTCGACGAGCAGCATTCCCAGCGGGTAGACGATGAACAGAAGCAAAAACAGGATCAATAGGACGATCGTGACGACCATCACGGGATCGGCGTAGAATTTTTTGCGATCCAATCGGGCGCTCTTGCCGGATGCCAAGCCGCGTCCCCTCCTCCCGGTTCATATGGGCACCAAATCCCGGCGTGCGGGCGCGATGGATTTCCGTCGGATTGCGCCTGCGTTCTTTCGGCGCGGGGCGGCGGAAACGCGCGTGGAGCTTGTGCGGTGCCGCCAAGGAGAGGGGGGATGGCCCATCGCTCCATCCCCCCTCGGGCGTTTCCGGGGCCGTTTATTCGGTCTTGAAGCGGTCGTCCGCGGCGGCGCCGATTGCCTCGAAGAAGTCGGCGACGTACTTCGAGGTGTTCTGCTTCGCGTCCTCAAAGTCGTAGGGGATCACGTTGTCGGGATCGAGGCCGAAATCGGTCGCCTCCTGCGGCTGCTCGGCGTTGTCGATCACCAGGAACTGGTAGGCGCCGTTCTCCTTCGAGAGATTCACGCACTCGGGCGAGAGCGCGTACTCGACCCACAGCTTCGCGGCGTTTAAGTTCTTGCAGCCCTTCAGGATCGCCGTCGCGCCGATCTCGAAGCTCGTGCCGGACGCGGGGATGATCAGCTCTATGTTGTCGTAGCCCATCAGAATCTGCGTGATGCCGTCGTGCAGGAAGCCGATGCCGATCACGCACTCGCCGATGCCGACCTTCTTGGACGGGCCGGAGCCGGACTTCGTGTACTGCGCGATGTTCT
>JAAYZL010000253.1 GCA_012514855.1 Clostridiales bacterium | reverse complement strand
GCCCGGTCACGAAGCCCTTCTTGTCCGGGAACCACTTCTGCGCGCACGCGATGGTCGTCGAGTACGTGAATCCCATGCCGGTGCCGCCCATGACGCCGTAGCCGATCCACAGTATCCACGGCACTTTCGCGCTGGCAAAGGAGGCGAGAAGGAACCCGGCGCTCAGGATTACGCCGCCGATGATGACAATCGTCCTGGTCGAGTATCTGGCGGCCAGCTTTCCGCCGATGACGCTTCCGACGGTCAGCGTGGACAGGAGCAGCGAGAAGGCCAGACTCGCCGCCGCGTTGTCGCCGCCGAAGATGCTGTTGGCCACGCCGGTCTGGAACACGCTCCAGATGTAGGCGATGCCCAGGCACAGCTGGATCGCGATGGAGGCCGCAATCGGTCCGGTTCTGTGAGATCCCTTCATCAGAAAACCCCCTTTTGATATCAAAAACCCCTACTGCTTCTCAGTAAGGGCTTCTTTCGACCTCTGCCATATCCGGCGCCCGGCGCCTTCCTACAGCAAATCCCGATCAAGCCCTACCCGCAGCGCAAAGACCGCGATAATAAGGCCAATAAAGATAATGCTGCTGGCGGCGGCAAAATCGCGCATCGGCAATCTCCCATCCAACGAAAGTGGTGCTATTATGCCACAGGCCCTCGCGCCTGTCAACATTTTTTTCGGCCCCGCGCGAGATTTTTTTGTAAACCGGTCGATTTTTGAGGCATTGACACTTCGGACGGGCCCGGCTATAATGGTCTCGTCAAATTCCCGACGGGAGGGCAAGGGGATGGCAAGCGCCTGTTTCTCCGGGAGCCGTGAAAAATGGCTTCCGCTCTATCAGGAATTCCGCGACAGGACGGCGGAGCGCGTCGGTCGATTCGACGAGCAGTTCACTTTGGACGCGGTTCAGTGGAAGTACGCGACGACCTTCGCCGAAATCCGCCCGCTCGCGCGCTCGATGGAGATTTCGTTCGCCGCCGACCGGCCGCACGACGAGTGGAAGCCCGCGAAGATCGCCCGGACCTCGAAAAACCGCGTCGCGCACTCGTTCGAGGTGACGGACGGCGCGGATTTTCCGGAGCTGATCGAGCGCGTGGCCGAAGCGTACCGCTTGACGCAGGCCGGCCGCGCGCGCAGGCCGCCCGCCGAAAAGATATCGTACGCGACGGTCGACGAGTATATCGCGCAATTCCCGGACGACGTCAGGCCGGTGCTCGAGCAGGTTCGCCGGACGATCCGCGAGGCCGCGCCGGGCGCGGTCGAGAGGATCAGCTGGCAGATGCCGACGTACTGGCAGGGGGAGAACCTCGTCCACTTCGCGGCGTTCAGAAGCCACGTCGGCCTCTACCCCGGCGAGGAGGGCGTGCGCGCGTTCGCCGACCGGCTCCGAAAATACGACTTCTCGAAGGGCTCGATACGCTTTCCGCTGTCGGAGCCCATGCCGCTCGAGCTGATCGCGGAGATCGCGCGGTTCCGGGCGCGGGAGGTCGAGGGGCGCTGAAGAAAAACTGACAGACCCGCCTGTTCAATCGAAACCGACGGCATGTACGTCGGTTTCGCGCATTTCCTGGGAGAAAACGCTTGCGTTTGCGGAGGGAAATGCTTTCCCGTCCGGCCTTTGCCCGGAAATTGTGAAATTTCAGAAGGCCGGCCCTTCCTACGCGTTGGAAAACCGCAGTTTTTCAACGCCAAGTCAGTCTGCCTGCAACAGTCCGTCCATCACGTCTATCGCGTCGACCTTCTTCTTGCCGACGAATATCGTGCCGTAGGAATCGCGGTCGAGCCGCACCCAGCCGTTCGCGGCCTCGCCGTACTCCGGGTCGATTGCGGCGATGTACACCCACTCGACGTCGTC
>JAAYZL010000252.1 GCA_012514855.1 Clostridiales bacterium | reverse complement strand
GCTTCGGGTCGATGTTCAACTGCTGGAAAAGCTGCGGGATCAGCCCGTCCTCCTGCGCGGTCAAGGCGTAGAGCACGTGCTGCTGGTCGATCTCCATATTCTGGTGCTCGACGGCGACCTCCTGCGCGGCGCGGATCGCCTCCAGCGATTTTTTGGTGAATTTCTCCATGTTCATGGGAAAAACCTCCCCTCGGGTTGGGATGTTGACCTTCTTTGACCATTATAGAGCGGTGGAGGGATGCTGTCAAGGATATGCGCGAGAATTAACAGAAAAGCCCCCGCGCCGGCGGGGGCAAAGATCGCCAAAAACGGTACTCCGGCGTCAGAGCCCCCCCGAAACGGAGTCTTCCTCCCGCTCCCCGACCGCGAGGTCGCGCGCGGCCTGCGCGATGCGCTGCGCGTTGTCGAACCTCCGGTAGCGGCGCTGGCTCTCCTGGATGCGCCTGAGCTCCTTGCCGCCGTCCGCGAGCAGGTGCTTGACGACCGCCGGCAGCGCGCGCGTGCTGTCGCAGACGACGCCGAGGCCGTAGCGCTCGACGAGCTCGGGGTTTCCCTGCTCCTGCCCGGGCAGCGCGCCGGTGATGACCAGCGGCACGTTCATCACGACGCCCTCGAAGAACGAGTTCGGGCTGCCGCGCGCGATCATGATGTCGCTGTCGAGCATCAGGTTTTCGATGTCGGTCACAAAGCCCAGAATCCGGATGCGCTCGCCGTACTTGCGCTTGAGAAGCGCCTCAAGCCGCCTTTTGAGCTGCTTGTTCCGCCCGCAGACGATCGTCAGCTTGACGTCGGTGCCCGAGAGCAGCGCGGCGGCGTAGCGCCCGAGCATGCCGCTGCCCTCGCCGCCGGACATCATCAGGCAGCGCGCGGGCCGCGAGGCGTCGTAGGGCACCTTCTCGATTTTCTGCGCGAGGTCGGTAAAGCGCCGGCGCGTCGGGAAGCCAACCTTGAGGATGCGGTCGCTCGGGACGCCGTGGCGCCTCGTCAAGGCGGTGGCCTCGTCGGTCGCGCAGATCGTCAGCGCCGCGCGCGGGTCGCACCAGGACGGGTGCACCGTCACCGGGTCGGCCTGCACCGACACGAACGGCAGCTCCAGGCCGTTGCGCTCGCACACGCTCAGAAGCGACGAGTTGAACATCGGGTGGGTCGTCAGCACCACGTCCGGCTTCTCGTGCTCGACGAGCTCCAGAAACCGCTTTTCCGCCCAGGTCGACATCAGCTCACAGTAGGTGTCGTTGAAGCGCGTGCCGAAGTCCCACGTCAGCTTCCAGAGGAATTTCGCGTGGCGCGTGACGACGCCGTAGCTGTCGCCGATCGTCTTTACGTGCTTGCTGACCAGCTGCTCGAAGCCGTCGACCTGCACGACCTGTATGTCCGGCATGTCCCTCAGCCAGTCCATCAGCGAGTCGGAGATCGACTTGTGGCCGCAGCCGGTGTGCGTGGTCGTCACAAGCAGTATTTTCTTTTTCATGTCCTGACCCTCAGGGGAGGCGCCTTGGCCGGGATGTCGCCCACGCCGCCGAGCACATAGCGCGGCTGATAGGGGTAGGTGGCCATGCTCTCCAGGGACGTCACGCCCGAGAGCACCAGCACCGTGTCGAGGCCGGACTCGATGCCCGCGACGATGTCGGTGTCCATGCGGTCGCCGATGATCACGGTCTCCTCGGCGCCCGCGTTCAGGCGCTTCTGCGCGTGGCGCATCATCAGCGGATTCGGCTTTCCGATGAAGTACGCGTGCCGGTTCGCGGCCATCTCGATCGGCGCGATCAGCGCGCGGCAGGCCGGCGCGATGCCGTTCTCGATGGGGCCGGTCACGTCCGGGTTCGTGCCGATCAGCTTCGCGCCGTTGCGCACGAGCCGGACGGCCTTCAAAATCTTGTCGTAGCTGTAGCCGCTGGTCTCGCCGACGACGACGTAGTCGGGGTTGACGTCGTTCATCGAGTAGCCCGCGTCGTACAATGCGCCCACGAGCCCGGCCTCGCCGATGACGTAGGCGGAGCCGCCGGGGCAATCGCTCTTCAAATAGCTGGCGGTCGCCAGCGCGCTGGTGTAAAAGTGCTGTTCGCCGACGTCGAGCCCGAGCCGGTTCAGCTTCTGCTTGAGCTCCTTCTGGGAGCGCTCCGACGAATTGGTCAGAAAGATGTATTCCTTGCCGTTGTCCTCGAGCCAGTTCACAAATTCGCGTGCGCCGGGCAAAAGCAGGTTGCCGTGGTAGATGACGCCGTCCATGTCGCTGATAAACGCCTTTTTTTGGTGCAACCCATCCACGAAAACACTCTCCTTTGATCCTGTTGCGTCAATTATACATGATAACGTGGGTTTTGAAAAGGGCAACTTTCCTTTTGCACCGATTTCTGCTATAATGGGCGCATGGAGAGGATTGAAAGCTACGCCCCGGTCGCGAACGGGAACTGCCGGACGCTGATCGTGGGCACCGCGCCGAGCGTCGAGTCGCTTCGGGCGGGGTTTTTCTACGGGCACCCGAGGAACGCGTTCTGGAGAATCCTCGCGGAGGTGTTCGGCGGGGAAATTCCCGGAACAATTGGGGACAAAAAGGCGCTGCTTCTGAATAACCGCATAGCGCTGTGGGACGTGTGCAGGAGTTGCCTGCGCGAGGGCTCGCTCGACGGCAACATACGCTCCGTCGAGCCGAACGACTTCGCGGGCCTTTTCGAACAATATCCGGGCATCCGGCGCGTGCTGTTCAACGGGGGTGCGGCGGAGGCGCTGTTTTTCCGGCTGTGCAAGGGCGCGCTCGGCGGCCGGCCCACCGTCCGGCTCCCGTCGACGAGCCCGGCCTACACCATTCCCTACGCGGAAAAGCTCGCGCGGTGGAGAAAGGAACTGACCAATGGCGATCAAACCCTCTGACGTATTGCGCAAAAAGCGGTTCGGCGGCGAGCTCAACGAGGCCGAGATCCGCGCGTTTGTGAAGGGCGCGACGGACGGGAGCTGGGCGGACTACCAGCTTTCGGCGCTGCTCATGGCGATCGCGATCCACGGCATGACCGACCGCGAGACGCTCTCCCTGACGCTCGCGATGGCGAAGTCCGGCGACGCGCTGGACCTCTCCGACATCCCCGGCGTCAAGGCCGACAAGCACTCGACCGGCGGCGTCGGCGACACGACGAGCCTGATCCTCGTGCCGCTGGCGGCCGCGTGCGGGCTCCGGGTCGCGAAGATGTCCGGGCGCGGGCTGGGCTTCACCGGCGGCACGCTCGACAAGCTCGAGTCGATCCCCGGCATGCGGATCGACATCGGCGTCGAGGAATTCAAGGGCATCGTCCGGAAGGTCGGCTGCGCGATCGTCGGCCAGACCGCGTCGCTCGCGCCGGCGGACAAGGTGCTCTACGCGCTCCGGGACGTGACCGAGACGGTCGACTGCATGCCGCTCGTCGTTTCGTCGATCCTTTCGAAGAAGCTCGCCGCGGGGGCGGACGTCGTCGTGCTCGACGTCAAGACCGGCTCCGGCGCGATCATGGACGCGTTCGGAAAGTCCCAAAAACTCGCGCGCGACATGGTGCGCATCGGAAATCTGAGCGGCAGGCGCTTCTCGGCGCTGATCACCGACATGGACCAGCCGCTGGGCATGCACATCGGCAACGCGCTCGAGGTCGAGGAGGCGATCGACGTGCTCGCCGGGCGAACCGCCGGGCAGCTCAAAGAGGTCGCGCTCGAGCTCGGCGCGCACATGCTCCGGAACGCCGGCATCGCCCAGGACGTCGGGAGCGCGAAGGAGATGCTCTCGAAAAAGATCGCGTCCGGCGAGGGGCTCCAAAAATTCGCGGAGATGATCGAGGCGCAGGGCGGCGACCCGCGCGTGTGCTTCGACACGGCGCTGCTTCCGAAGGCGAAGCGCAGGATCGACGTGCCGGCGGCGAGGGACGGCTATGTGGCCGCGATCCGCACGAGCGACATCGGAAACGCCGCGAAGCTGTTGGGCGCCGGCCGCGAGCGCAAGGAGGACGCGCTCGACCTGTCGGTCGGCATCGTCATGAAAAAGCGCATCGGCGACCCCGTCCGGCGCGGCGAGCCGGTCATGGCGCTGCACGCGGGCGAGCGCTCGGACGTCGTCGGCGCGATGACGCTCGTCAACCGCGCGATCTCGATCTCGGAACAGCCGATGAAGGCGCCGGCGCTGATCCATGCGGTGGTGGAGTAGGTTTTCAGGCGGGCTCAAGCGGCTCGCGCTGAATCCGGAGGGCAAAGTCCGCGCCGCGTGGAAGCTCATATTCGCCTACCTGCTGTACGCGCTGTGGGCGTACGCGGCGACGGCGCTGCTCGCGCGGATGCTCGTCCATGGGAAGATCATATCGCTGATCGGCAATTTCGGCGCGGTCGCGCTGTCGCACGCGCTGCTTTATTGGTATACGAAGGAGCGCCCCGCGCGGCTCTCGCCGAGGTCGTTCGGCCTCGGCGCGCTGCTGGGTGCCTTGGTCGTCGCGGTCGGCGCGGGGCTGTTTCTGCTGACGGACTCGATGCGGGCGATGGAGAAATGGCTGTCCCCGTCGTGGGATCTGCTGTGGATGCTGCCGGTGTACGGTTTCGCGTCGCTCGCGGAGGAGCGGTTCGCCCGCGCGCTCGCGCTGCGCACCGCTTCGCGGCCGATCTGGGGCTGCGTCGCGTCGACCGCCATGTTTCTCGCGGTCACCGGCGGCTGGGCGCTCGGCTGGCCGGGCGCCGTGAATATGCTCTTGAAGGGGCTCGTCTGCGCGAAATGGAGCGCGGAGGGGCATGCCGGCGCGTCGGTCGGCTTCCGGTTTGCGTGGAGCTATTTTTCAAGCGCCGTGCTCGCATTTCCCGCAGGGGCGACCGGCGCGCGGCCGCTCGTCGAGCTCTATTCCGTGTCCGAGGACTGGCTGACCGGCGGCGAGGGCGGTCTGATCCGCGGCGCGTGGATGGCGATTGTGCTGCTTCTGATCGGCGCGTGGCAGTTCAGGAAATCCCGAGGAAGCGCCTGAGCTCGGGAAGCGCCGCGGTCGCGTCCTCCCTGCCGAGCCGGTACAGCGCGCGGAGCCGCTCCGGGTCGCGCTCGAGGTCGCGGACGAGCGGCCTCCTGCTCGGGCGGATGCAGAGCGCGCTCCCCCTGCGCACGGCCTCCTCGACGGCCTCGAGCTCCTTTTTGTACTGCTCGGGCCGCCGGCGCAGCGCCTCGAGGAACTTCGGGTATTTCCGGTAGCGCCAGTTGAGCGCCGCGACGCTCAAAGGGCCGATCGGAACGCCGCGCTCGTGCGTCAGCACGACGACGTTTTTCGAAAACCCCAGCTTCTCGGACGCGCCGAGCGGCACGCCGTCGCCGATGCCGCCGTCGAGGTACTTCTTTTCGCCGACCCGGACGACGCGCGACACGTAGGGCATCGACGCCGACGCGCGCACGACCTCGACGTTTTCCTTGAGGTTCCTGATCCGGATGTACTCGGCCTCCCCGGTCTCGAGGTTCGTCACCGCGACGTAGAACTCCGTCGGCGATTTTTCGAACGCATCGAAGTCGAACGGGTCGAGCCGGTCGGGGATGTCGTGGTAGCAGAAGCGCCTCCCGACGGCGTTTCCGGTCGTCACGAGCGACAAGACGCTCATGAACCGCGGGTCCTTGCAGTACTTCGCGAAATAGCGGATGCTCCGCCCGTGCTGCCCGGCGAGGAACGTGCTCCCGTGCACCGCGCCGGCCGACACGCCGATCAGGCCGTCGAAACGGAGCCCCTCCTCGAGGAACACGTCGAGCACGCCCGCCGTGTAGACGCCGCGCATGCCGCCGCCCTCGAGCACCAGTCCCGTCCTCACCGCCCCACCCCCTTGTACGAATTCCGGCCATGAATGCGTCGTCGCGCCGGATCTTTTCCCGCCCCGCGTTGTCGCTCTCCGCTCAACGTAGGTCCCCGGCTACGCCTCGCTCCGGCTCCTGGCGGGGCAGAAAAATCTCTCGCCGCTTCGGACGCATTCCTGTTCTGCATTCGTACCATTTTCACCCATTATAGCATTGCCCGACAAACATGTCTACAACACAAACGCCCCGCCGACCGGTGGGGCGCCGTTTGATGGGGAATCGGGGGAATTACTCCTCCTCTTCCTCCTCGCGCTTCGTATTTTCGATGATCTTCTTCGCGTCCGCGGCGGGGACTTCCTCGTACCGCTCGAACTGCATCGTGAAGAACCCGCGCGCCTGCGTCATCGAGCGCAGGTCGGTCGCGTACTTGAACATCTCGGCGAGCGGGGCCTCGGCGGTCACGCACTGGAGCCCGTCGACCTGATCCATGCCCATGATGCGGCCGCGGCGCTTGTTCATGTCGCCGATGATGTCGCCCATATACTCGTCCGGCACGTACACCCTGACGCCGTAGATCGGCTCGAGCAGCACGGGAGAGGCGTCGATCAGCTTCTTGAACGCGATGCGCGCGGCGGTCTTGAACGCCATTTCGGACGAGTCGACCGCGTGGTAGGAGCCGTCGTGCAGCCTCGCGGTCAGGCCGACGACCGGGAAGCCGGCCAGCACGCCGCGCTTGATGTTGTCGCGCAGGCCCTTTTCGACCGCGGGGATGAAGTTGCGCGGCACGACGCCGCCGACGACCGCGTCCTCGAAGTG
>JAAYZL010000251.1 GCA_012514855.1 Clostridiales bacterium | reverse complement strand
GCCGCGAGGACGAGATCGACTACGCCGAGGCGCACGACATCCCGCTGCGCATCAGCCGCGAGACGAACTACTCGAAGGACAAGAACCTCTGGCACCTGTCGCACGAGGGGCTCGACCTCGAGAGCCCGGCGAACGAGCCCAAGTACGCGAAGATCCTCGAGATGGGCGTGATGCCCGAGGCCGCGCCGGACGAGCCGGAGTACGTCGCGGTCGGCTTCGAGAAGGGCATCCCGGTGTCCGTCAACGGCGTTTCGATGGACGGCGTGTCCGTGATCCGGGCGCTGAACGAGATCGGCGGGCGCAACGGCGTCGGCATCCTCGACATGGTCGAAAACCGGCTCGTCGGCATGAAGAGCCGCGGCGTGTACGAGACGCCCGGCGGGTCGATCCTCTACAAGGCGCACGACATGCTCGAGCAGCTCTGCCTCGACAAGAACACGCTGCACGTGAAGCAGCGGCTCGCGCTCGAGTTCGCCGACCTCGTGTACAACGGCCTGTGGTACACGCCGCTCCGCGAGGCGCTCTCCGCCTTCGTCGACAAGACGCAGGAGACGGTCTCCGGCACCGTAAAGCTCAAGCTCTACAAGGGCAACATCATGGGCGCCGGCATGGAGAGCCCGAACTCGCTCTACGACGAGGGCATCGCGACCTTCGGCGAGGACGAGGGGGCCTACGACCAGAAGGACAGCGCCGGGTTCATCGCGCTGTACGGGCTGCCGATCGCGGTGCAGGCGATGAAGAAGCTCAAGAAGTAACTGGAATGCGCGGGCTGCCGGGCAACGCCGACAGCCCGTTTTTGAAGGCGGCGCGGAGCGCGCCGCAGCCCGGAACACCGCCTTTCGCGAAGCGAAAGGCGGTGCGAAATAGGAGGCAGTTCATGAAGCTCTGGCAGGGAAGGCTCGAAGGAAATGTCGACGAGCGGCTGAACAAGCTCAACCGGTCGATCGGCTTCGACGCGCGTATGTACCGGCAGGACATTCTCGGCTCCGTCGCGCACGCGAAGATGCTCGGGAAGATCGGCGTGCTGACGGGCGAGGAATGCGATGCGATCGTCGGGGGGCTCACCGGCATCCTGCAGGACCTCGACGGCGGCGCGCTTTCGATCGACATGTCCGCCGAGGACATCCACACCTTCGTCGAGGCGGAGTTGACCGCGCGCATCGGGCGGCCCGGCAAGAAGCTGCACACCGCGCGCAGCCGCAACGACCAGGTCGCGCTCGATTTGCGGATGTACCTGGCCGACGAGATCGCCGCGCTGACCGGCCGCGCGGAGAGCGCGGTCGGCGCTCTGATCGGCGTCGCGGAAAGACACCTCGAAACGGTCATGCCCGGCTACACGCACCTGCAGCGGGCGCAGCCGGTGACGCTCGCGCACCACCTGATGGCCTACGCGCAGATGCTGCTGCGGGACATGGACCGGCTCGCGGACTGCCGCCGCCGCACGATGGTCTCGCCTCTCGGGAGCGGCGCGCTCGCCGGCACCGGCTACCCGCTCGACCGGCATTTCGCCGCGGAGCAACTGGGCTTCCATTCGGTCAGCGAGAACAGCCTCGATGCCGTCGCCGACCGCGATTTCGCGCTGGAGCTTTTGTCCGACCTGTCGATAATGCTCGCGCACCTGTCGCGCTTCGCGGAGGAGATCTGCCTGTGGTGCTCCTGGGAGTTTAAGTTCATGGCGCTCTCCGACAGCTTCTCGACCGGCTCGTCGATCATGCCGCAGAAGAAGAACCCCGACCTCGCCGAACTGATCCGCGGCAAGGCCGGCCGCGTGTACGGCTCGCTCGTGGCGCTGCTTACGGCGGTCAAGGGGCTGCCGCTCTCCTACAACAAGGACTTGCAGGAGGACAAGGAGGCGGTGTTCGACGCGCTCGACACGGCGAACCTGTGCCTCGACGCCCTGCCGCCGATGCTCGAAACCGCGACGTTTTTCCCCGACCGCATGCGCGAAGCCGCCGCCGCGGGCTTTCTGAACGCGACCGACCTCGCGGACTACCTCGTCGGAAAGGGCGTGCCGTTCCGCGACGCCTATCGGGTGTCCGGCGCGCTCGTTCGGCTGTGCGTCGGGAAGGGGGAGACGCTCGAGGCGCTGCCGCTCGCGGAGTACCGGCAGGCGCACCCGGCGTTCGACGGGGACGTCTACGCGTTCATCGACCTGAACAACTGCGTGAACCGCCGCTCGGTCTACGGCGGCCCCGCGCCGGAGGCGGTCAGGGTTCAGATCGCGAACGCGCGGGCGAAGCTCTCCGCGCAGGGTTAAACGCACATTCGACAATCCCTTCTAAAAATTTTACTTCCATTGCGCATTCGTTTGGTGTATAATGGGTGTGGAAGTCATTTCCAGGGAGGGTTTTTCATGCGCCGAAGCGGCGTGCTCCTGCACATCACCTCGCTCCCGTCCCCCGGCGGCATCGGCACGCTCGGGCGCGCGGCCTACGACTTCGTCGACTTCATGGCGCGCGCGGGGCTGTCGGTCTGGCAGATGCTGCCGATCGGGCCGACCGGCTACGGGGAGTCGCCGTACCAGTCCGCCTCGACGCACGCGGGCAACCCGATGCTGATCGACCTTCCGGCGCTCGTCGAGGAGGGTTTGCTCGGCGCGGAATTGCCGGAGCTCCCGGGCGACCCGGCCGCGGTCGACTTCGACGCCGTCCGGCGGGAAAAGGAGAAGCTGCTCCGGCTGTCGTTCGAGCAGTCGTACGGCGGCGTCGCCCGCGAGCTGGACGCGTTCGCCGCCGACCACACGGCGCTGTGCGCATACGCGCACTACGCGGCCGTCAAGGAGCATTTTGGCGGCGCGATGTGGTCGAAGTGGCCGCGGGAATATCGGGACGCGGAGCGCGCGGATGAAGCGCCCTTCCGCCGGGAGATCGACTTTCACCTGTACTGCCAGTGGCTGTTCTTCCGCCAGTGGAGGGCGCTCAAGGAATGCGCAAACAAGAAGGGCATCGCGCTGTTCGGCGACATGCCGATCTACGTCGCGGAGGACTCCGCCGACACGTGGGCCGCCCCGCAGTTCTTTCAGCTCGACCGCGATTTCAGGCCGGTGCGCGTCGCGGGCGTGCCGCCGGACTACTTCAGCGCCGACGGCCAGCGCTGGGGCAGCCCGCTCTACCGCTGGGGCCGAATGCGGCGCGACAAATTCCGCTGGTGGCTGAACCGGCTCAACTCGGCGGCGGAGATGTTCGACTGGCTGCGCATCGACCACTTCATCGGCTTCGCGAACTACTACTCGATCCCGGCCTCGTCGCCGACCGCGCGCGAGGGGCGCTGGGAGAAGGCGCCGGGGAAGGCGCTGTTCAAGTGCGTGACGAGGGAGCTGCCGGAGCTCACGATCATAGCCGAGGATCTGGGCGAGGTCGGGCCCCGTGTCAAAAAGCTGATCGCGCGCTTCGGCTATCCGGGCATGAAGGTATTGCTGTTCGGCTTCGACAGCGGCGAGAACAACCCGCATTTTCCGGGAAACATCGTCCCGAATTCGGTCGTCTACACCGGCACGCACGACAACGACACGGTTTTCGGCTGGTGGGAGAAGGCGGCGGAACCGGTCAAGGCGCTCGCCCGGAAGGAACTTCCCGCAATCGACGACATCGCGGACGCGATGATCGAATGCGCGTTCCGGTCGGTCGCCGACACCGCGATCGTGCCGATGCAGGATTTCCTGCACCTCGGCGGCGACGCGCGCATGAATTACCCCGGCACGGTCGGCGGGAACTGGCGGTGGAGGATGCCGCCCGCGGCGGCGACGGACGCCCTGGCCGACAAAATCCGCCGGCTGAACGACCGCACGGGCCGCACAATATCTGCAATGGAGGGAAACAGATGAACGCACGCGAATTGATTGCCACAGCGGAGAAAATACTGCTCGCGCGCCACCGCATTCCGCTTGCGGAGGCGGGCGCGACGGAGCTGCACGGGGCGCTCTCCGAGGCCGCGATGCTCGAAATCGCCCCCACGTGGGCGCAGAACGAGATCGGCCGCGCGGGAGGCCGGCGCGCATGCTACCTGTCGGCGGAGTACCTCGTGGGCCGTCTGATGTTCAACAACCTGCTGGCGCTCGGCGTGCTCGAAGAGGTGCGCGCGCTGCTCTCGGAGCGGGGCGTCGACCTGAACCGCCTCGAGGACATCGAGGACGCGGCGCTCGGAAACGGCGGACTCGGCAGGCTCGCGGCGTGCTTCCTGGACAGCGCCGCGACGAAGGGCATACCGCTCGACGGCTACGGGCTTCGCTACCGCTTCGGGCTGTTCAAACAGTTGATCGAGGGCGGGCGTCAGGTCGAAGTTCCGGACGACTGGGCGAAGTGGGGCGACCCGTGGTCGGTCCGGCGCGACGAGTTCGCCGTGACGGTTCCGATGCGCACCGGGAGCGTGCGCGCGGTGCCCTACGACATGCCGGTGATCGGGCTCGGCGGGAAGAACGTCGGCACGCTCCGGCTCTGGCAGGCCGAGAGCGAGGACGAGTTCAATTTTCCGCTGTTCAACCAGCAGCAGTACGCGCGCGCGTCCGCCGCGAAGAACCGCGCCGAGGACATCACGAAGGTGCTCTACCCGAACGACACGAAAACCGCGGGCAAGCGGATGCGCATCCGGCAGCAGTATATGCTCGTCAGCGCGAGCCTGCAGGACATGCTCCGGCAGTTCGACTTGCTGAATCTGCCCATTTCGGATTTTCCGGAAATGGTCGCCGCGCAATTGAACGACACGCACCCGTCGATGGCGATTCCGGAATTGATCCGGCTGCTCGGGGGCCGCGGCGTCGATTTCTCCGCGGCGCTCGGCGTCGCGCGGCGCGTGTTCTCGTACACGAACCACACCGTCATGCAGGAGGCGCTCGAGCGATGGGACATCTCCGTGCTCGCGAGCGTCGTGCCCGAGATCGCGCGCATCATCCGGGAGATCGACGCCGCGTTCCGCCGCGAGCTCGCCGAAAAGGGCGTCGGCGCGGCGGGGCTCGCGATCGTCGAGGACGGCAAGGTGCACATGGCGCGGCTGTCCGCGTACGCGACGAACCGCGTCAACGGCGTCGCGGAAATCCACTCGGAATTGCTCAAGGAGACCGTGCTAAGGCGCTTCCACGAGCTGTACCCCGACCGCTTCACAAACGTGACGAACGGCGTGACGCAGCGGCGCTGGCTCATGCTGTGCAACCCCGAGCTCTCGCGGTTGATCGAAAGCCGGATCGGGGGCGGGTTCGCGACAGACCTCCCGGCGCTCGCGAAACTTGCGCCGCACCTCGGCGGCATGGTCGACGAATTCATCGCCGTCAAGCGCGAAAAGAAGCGCCAGTTTGCCGAATATGTGCTCAGGCACGGCGGCGCGGCGCTGAACCCCGATTTTCTGTTCGACGTGCAGATCAAGCGGCTGCACGAGTATAAGCGGCAGCTGCTCAACGCGCTGTCGATCTACGACCTGTACCGCGAGTGGAAGGACGGGCGCCTCCCGGAATTTACGCCGACCGCGTTTCTGTTTTCTGCAAAGGCGGCCCCGGGCTACGCGCGCGCGAAGGCGATCATCTATTTCATCAACCGGCTCGCGGAGCTGATCCGGAGCGACCCCGCGGCGAGCGCGGTCATGCAGGTATTGTTCCTGCCGAATTACAACTGCTCGCTGGCGGAGAAGATCATCCCGGCGGCCGACCTGTCCGAGCAGATTTCGCCCGCGGGCACCGAGGCGAGCGGCACCGGCAACATGAAGCTGATGCTGAACGGCGCGCCGACGATCGGCACCCTCGACGGCGCGAACGTCGAGATCGTCCGGGAAGCGGGGATCGAGAACAACTTCATCTTCGGCGCGACCGTCGGGGAGCTCGCCGCGCTTTCCGACTACGATCCGCGCGCGATCTACGAATCCGAGCCCCGCGTCCGGCGCGCGGTCGACGCGCTTTTGCTGTTCGACGACCCGGACGGCGCGCTCAAGGAATTGCACACATCGCTGCTCGACGGCGCGAGCTGGCACAAGCCCGACCACTATTTCGTGCTGAAGGACTTCATGCCGTATCAGGACGCGCGGCTCCGGGCGATGGAGGCATACAAAGACCGGCGCTTCTTCGCGATGATGTGCCTGAAGAACATCGCGGGCGCCGGGAAGTTCTCGTCCGACCGCTCGGTCGAGGAATACGCCAAGAATATCTGGAGGGTGTAGGCGCTACCGCGTCCCGCGGCGGTCCGGCACCGCCCCGTCCGACTTTCGGAGCGCGATCTCGAACCCCCGGTCGGAATACATCTGCGCGGCCGCGATGTCCTCCCGGGGGTATCACTTCTTCGGCCGCAGCCCGATGCCGACCGGAGCGCCGATCTTTTCGTTGATGAACTTCTCGCAGACGGCGTTTCCGAGCGACGCGTACAAGAGCCGGTTCAGCGTGAGCCCGAACACGAGGTAGAAGAACCCGCCGAACATCAGCATGTAGACGGCCGCCTGCGGAAAGCCCGTGAACGCGACGTACAGCGCGACCGGGAACGAAAGCGTCAGGAGCCGGAGCCCCAGGAACTGCGGGAGCCGCGCGAGCACGAGCACGAGCGCATTTTTCAGAAGCTGTTTGAACGAGAGCTTGTAGGTGACCATCAGCATGTAGAGCACCTCGAGCATCAGAAGCCACGCCGCCGCCGCCGCGAACACGAGCGCCTGCGGCACGACGAACAGCATGCTGACGTCGGAGACCAGATCCGCGTAGAACCGCCACAGAACGAACGTCAACACCGGCAGCGCGCCGGTGATCGCGGAAACCAGGAGCGCCTGCCTCCAGTTCTTGCGGAAGTACTCGAAGAAGTCGCTCGCCGGGAAGCTGTGCTCGCCGCGCGCCCAGTTGCGCAGCACGAAGCTGATGCCGGCGGTCGCCGGGCCGGTCAGCGCGACGAGCGGCCAGAGCACGATCAAAAACGTGAACACGAGCGCGCTCGCCTGCTGCGCGGCCTCGGCGGTCGACTGGGCGCTCGCGATCATCTGCTCGAGCGTCAGGAAGTTGACGCCCGTCCAGAGGATCGCGGGCAGCCAGAACGCGATGTACAGGAGGTTCAGGCCGACCATCGCGCTCCAGCGAATCTTGAGCGCGTCGAAGAACAGCTTCACGCGCGTGTCGGGCAGGTCCTCCGGCCGAAAATCCCTGCTCGCCGCGCGGTTCAGGCGTCCCACGCCGAAGAGCTTGCCGACGATGTTCATGGTACACACCCCCTATACAAACCCATTATAGCAGAAACGCGCCCCGTTGCAAAGGGCGCGTTTTCAGCGTGCGCATCAGATCGAGTACGACGTCCTCGCGATGATCTGATCCTGGTACATGCGGTCGAGCTGGACGAAGTGGCCGCTCCAGCCCCAGACGCGCACGATGAGCTGGCGGTGGCGGTCCGGGTGCGCCTGCGCGTCGAGCAGCGTCTCGCGGCTGACGGCGTTCAACTGCAGCTGGTGCCCGCCGAGCAATACGAACGTGCGCACGAGCTGCGCGACCTTTTTGAGCCCCTCGTCGTTGCGGAACACCGTGTCGTGGAGCTCCAGCG
>JAAYZL010000250.1 GCA_012514855.1 Clostridiales bacterium | reverse complement strand
TGCCCGCGATCTCGTCCTCCATCTGTATGAACTTGCCACCGACCTGCGGGAGCCGGAGTGCGCACCGCTCCGCGATCTCGGTCGACGGCGTGATCGGATACCCGGAGAAAAAGCGCATCCCCGCCGCGATCGCGCCCTCGACGACCGCCTCGTTGCCCTGTAGAAGCGCTTTCTTTCGGTCAGCCATTTCCCGTCACCTCCCCCGCGTTGGGGAGCCCGTCCGGCCCCTCGACTTCCTCGAGCCAGATCGCGTAGTCCGGGCAGCGCATCTCGCACAGCCCGCACTTCGTGCACTTCTCCGGCTCCACAATCCTGCACTTCTGCTTCACCAAGCCCAGCACGCCCTTCGGGCAGAATTCCACGCAGATCCCGCATCCCTTGCACCACCGCGCGTTCGTCACGAGCTGTTTTGCAACCTTGGTCTCCATATGTTTTCTCCTCGCCAAAGACAAATTCACTCCAAAATCGGTGCGATCGCGTCGGCCATCGCGCACAGGATCAGGCAGCAGCTGACTGCGCCCGCGTCCAACACGCCCAGCGAGCGCTCGCCGAGGCGGCTCGCGCGGCCGATCTTGGCCACGAGGTCCCTCGTGGAGTCGCGCCCGGCTCGCGCGGCGGCCTTCATTGCGGCGAGCGCTTCGTCGAACCTCCTGCCCTCCGCGACGGCTGCCGCGAAACCGTCCGCCGCGGGCACGAGCGCGTCCATGAGCGTCTTGTCGCCGACCTTCGCGCCGCCCAGTTGGAAGATGCCGTCGCGCGCGGCCCCGAGCATCGCGGCGAACAGGGGGGCGTCGATGGCCTCCGCGCCGCGGGCCTTTTTCGACATCTCGATAAAAAACGTGCCGTACAGCGGGCCCATCGATCCCCCGATGTCGCCGAGCAGCGTCCGGCCGAGCAGCTTGAACGCCTCGCTAACGCCGAGCTTCTGCCCTGCGATCTTTTCCGCGTACATCGAGAAACCCTTGTTCATGTTGACGCCGTGGTCGCCGTCGCCGATCAGCCCGTCGACCTCCGACAGATAGTCCCTGTTTTCCCGGATCGCGCGCACGATCGCGAGCGTGATCTCCGTGCCCTTGTCCTGCGGAAAGGTCATCTCGAAGCCCTCCCGAACTGCGTGAGGCCCACGCTCTCGCACTCCACGTCCAACAGCTCCTTGAGCTCGGCGTCCAGCTTCATCACGGTCAGCGTCACGCCCATCATCTCGAGGCTCGTGAAGTAATTCCCGACATAGGAGCGGTACACGCGGATGCGCTGCTCCTTAAGCAATTCCTCGACGCGGTTGTAGAGTATGTACTGCTCCATGACCGGCGTCGCGCCGAGGCCGGAGACCAACACCGCGACCTCGTCGCCCGCGCGAAACGGCAGATCCGGAACGATCACGTCGAGCATCGTCCTTGCCATCTCGTCCGCGGTGGACAGCGGTTCGACGCGGATCCCAGGCTCGCCGTGGTGGCCGATGCCCAGCTCCATCGTGCCTTCCGCGATCGCGAAGTTCGGATGCCCGACCGCGGGGATCGTGCATGGCGCGACGCCGATGCCGATTGAGCGCGTGTTGTCGATCGCCTTCTGCGCGGCGGCGATGACCTCCTCGAGACTCGCGCCCTTCGCCGCCTTCGCGCCGCCGACCTTCCACATGAAGACCTCGCCCGCGACGCCGCGTCGCTTCTCGGGGCTATTCCTGTCCGCGGACGCGGCGTCGTCGTTGGCGACGACCTTTCTGACCTCGATCCCCTCATCCTCGGCCATGTCGATCGCCATGCGCACGTTCATGTTGTCGCCGGCATAGTTGCCGTAGAGGCACGCGACGCCCGCGCCGCCGTCCGCCTCCTGAAACGCGTCGTAAAACGCCTGCGCGGACGGGGACGAGAAGACCTCCCCCACCGCCACCGCGTCGACGAGGTTCTTCCCGATGTAGCCGATGAACGCCGGCTTGTGGCCGGAGCCGCCGCCGGTCACGATGCCGACCTTGCCCGGCTTCGCGCCGCCCTTTGCGCGCAATACGCGCGGGTTTCCGGTCGCCTCGACGATGTGCCCGTTGCTCTTCACAAAGCCCTTGAGCATATCCTCCACCACGTAATCCGGATTATTGAGAATCCGCTGCATCGCCATTCCCCCTCATGAATCTGTTTTCGTACTCGCGGATGCGCTCGACCTTTGCCGTCGAGCCGCCCCCGGCGAACTCGCACTCGAGCCACAGCGCCACCAACATCTTCGCCAATTCCGGCGTGATGACGCGCGCGCCCATGCACAGGATCTGCGCGTCGTTCGACTTGCGCGAGCGCTCCGTCGAAAACGGGTCGTGGCAGACGGCCGCGCGGATGCCCGGCACCTTGTTCGCCGCCATCGCCATGCCGATGCCCGTGCCGCACAGCAGGATTCCGCGCTCGGCATTGCCGCTCAAGATCTCCTGCGCGACGTCGACCGCGATGTCGGGATACAGCACGGGCCGCGTGTCATAGGCGCCCTTGTCGATCACCTCGAAGCCCTTCTCCCGCAGGAACGCGGCGAGAATTTCCTTCATTTCAAACGCGGCCTCGTCGCAGCCGATGGCAATTCTCATGGTCTTCATCGCAATCCCTCTAAGATCCTTTTGAGGTTCGTGAGCCCCTCGACGGCCAGCGCCTCTCCGCTCTCGGCAAAGCTGCGCCAGATCGCGCAGTTAGCGCTCAATTCCTCGAAGCTCGGATCGAACGACTCGATCGTCAGCGGAGCGTCGTAGCCGACCTCGTCCAGCGCGCGGAAGAACTCCGCGAACGGCACGAGCCCGGTTCCGGGAATGCCGCGGTCGTTTTCATTGACGTGCACATAGCCGAGGTAGTCGCTTCCGCAGGTCTTGACCGCGCCAGAGAAGCTCTTTTCCTCGCGGATCATGTGGAAGCAGTCGAGGTGCACCTTCATGTTGCTGTTGCCGACGTCCTTGCAGAACCGCACCGCGTCCTCCGCGATGTTCAGAAAATGCGTCTCGAACCGGTTCACGCACTCGACCGCGATGACGCCGTCCCAGTTGTCCCTCGCGTAGTCCGAGATCTCGCGCATGCACTCGACGCCCCACGCCCACTCCCGTTCCGTGCGCGGCTTGCGCGTCAGACAGCCCCAGCCCGCGTAGTTGACGCCGCCGAGTATCTTCGAGCCGAGGCCGCGGTTGATGTCCACCATCGCCTTCATGTGGCGGATTCCCGCCACGCGCACGGCCGGGTCGGGCGAGATGAGGTTTGTCTTCGCGCCGAGCGTCGTCGTCGTCACAAACTCCAGCCCCGTCTGCCGCCCCGCCTCGAGCACCTTTTCGAGCGGGAATCTCTCCGGGGACGCGATTGCGAGGTCGAGCGCCTCGAAGCCGAGCTCCCATGCCTTCGGGATGATCCACAGATCCTTTTCCGAGAACACTTCCGTCCAGATAAAGCTGTCCACGCCAAACCGGAAATTTTTCATCTTGCCTCTCCTCTCCTGAAAACGGCCGCGCGCGCAGCAACTTGCGCCCGCGGCCGTGGAATTCTACTGTGCTGCCCGCTCCCGGATCATGCGGTCGAGCTCGACGACCATCTCCTCCTTGCTGACGACCGGGGGATCGACGAAGTGGCCGTCGACGAAGACCTCCGTGACGCCGGCCGCGACGCCCGCCGCGTAGCCTTCGACGATCTTGCGCGCGAGCGCAACCTCCTCCGCGGACGGGGCGAACACGCGGTTGATGATGTCGATATGCCGGAGCATCGACACCGACCGGCCCGTGAAGCCGAGGTTCTTGATAAAAGCCGTGTCTTGGGCGATGAAGTCGTCCAGCTCGTCCCCGAAGCAGATCACGGTCGTGTCAAACAGCTGGACACCCGCCGCCTTGCCGTCCATGACCATCTTCTGCTTCGCGTAGAGAAGCTGGACGGAGCCGGGCGTGAGGTCGCGGTCGACGCCCATCGCGGAGGTCAGGTCGCCCGCGCCCAGCCCCATGCCGGTGATGCGCTCGCAGCAGGACGCCAATTCGTAGGCGTTCAACACGCCCAGCGGCGTCTCGAGCGTCAGGATCAACTCGATCGAGTTGTGTTCCCAGCCCTGTTCGGCCTCGTACTTCGAGAGCCTGTCGTCGAGCGCAAGCAGGTCTGCGACATGCTCGCACTTCGGGAGCCGTATCGCGTCCGGCTTGCAGGGCAAGATCGCCTCGAGGTCGCGCTGTCCCCTATCGGTGTCGAGCGCGTTGGGGCGGATGATTTTCTCCTTGCCGCGAAAGTCCATCGTCATCATCGCGTGGACGGCGCCCTGCAGCGCAGCCTCCTTTTCAGGGGCGATGACCATGTCCTCGCACTCGAACACGATCGCGTCGGCATTGCTCGCGAGCGCCGCCTCGACCTCTCGCGGATGGTGGCCCTTCGTCCACAGGAGCGTTCTTCTCAGTTTCTGCTGTTTCATCGGTTCCTCCTACCTGCTCAAGCGCTCTTTGATCGCGCGCATCTCGGCGAGTATGCGCTCCGCCTTGTCCACGACCGGCGGGTCGATGAAGCAGCCGTCGACGTAGACGTCGTTGTCGCCGTTCTCCATCCCCTTGCCGTAGGCGGCGATGACGCGGTTCGCCCAGCTCACGTCCTGCTCCGAGGGGCTGAACACCTCGCTGATCGCGTCTACCTGACAGAGGTCGCCAACGGAACGCCCGTTGAAGCCGTGCCGCCGGTCGATCGCGCTGTCCTTGCGCATAAACTCGACGTTCCCCTTGAACAGCGTGCCGGAATCCAGCGCCTGCACGCCCGCGGCGCGGCAGTCCAGGATCATCTTCTGGCGCGCGTATAAAAGGTCGGTGGAGTTGAGCTCGTAGTAGCGCCTGAGGCCCATCGAGGTCGTGAAGTCCTCCATGCCGATACCAGCGGCCGTAATCCGCTCGCAGCAGGAGGCGAGCTCGTAGCAGCGCAGCATGCCCAG
>JAAYZL010000249.1 GCA_012514855.1 Clostridiales bacterium | reverse complement strand
GCAGGTAGTGCGGCGCGACGCCCTCGAGGCCGACGAGCACGCTCTCGATCTGGCTCGGGAACACGTTGACGCCGCGGATGATCAGCATGTCGTCGGTGCGGCCGGTGATCCTGCCCATGCGGATCAGGGTGCGGCCGCAGGCGCAGGGGGCGTCGTTGAGCCTGCAGATGTCGTGCGTGCGGTAGCGCAGCATCGGCATGCCCTGCTTCGTGATCGTCGTGAACACGAGCTCGCCCGCCGTGCCCGGCGGCAGCGGCTGCTCGGTCGCGGGGTCGATGATCTCGGGGATGATGTGATCCTCGTTGACGTGCATGCCCTTCTTTTCGAGGCACTCGAACGACACGCCGGGGCCGCAGATCTCGGTCAGGCCGTAGATGTCGAGCGCGTCGATGCCCAGGAGCTCCTCGATGCGCGCGCGCATGCCCTCCGTCCAGGGCTCCGCGCCGAAGCAGCCGGCCTTGAGCTTCAGGTCGCCGGGCTCGAGCCCGGCCTCGCGGATCGACTCGCCCAGGTAGAGCGCGTAGGACGGCGTGCAGCACAATATCGTCGTCCCGAGGTCCCTGATCATCATGATCTGGCGGTGGGTGTTGCCGCTCGACATCGGGATGACCGTCGCGCCGAGCCTGCTCGCGCCCTGGTGCGCGCCGAGGCCGCCGGTGAACAGCCCGTAGCCGTAGGCGATCTGCACGACGTCCTTCGGGCCGGCGCCCGCGGCGGCGAGCGTGCGCGCCATCAACTCCGTCCAGACGTCGATATCGCCCTGCGTGTAGCCGGAGACGATCGGCTTCCCGGTCGTGCCCGACGAGCCCTGTATGCGCACGATCTCGGAAAGCGGCGCGGCGAGCAGCCCGTAGGGGTACTGGTCGCGCAGGTCGGTCTTTTCGGTGAAGGGCAGGAATTTCAGGTCATCGACGCTGCGTATGTCCTCGGGCCTGATCCCCTTTGCGTCCATCCGGGCGCGGTAGACGGCCACGTTGTCATACTCGCGGCGAACCACCTGCCGAAGCCGCTCGGACTTAAGCGCGCGCCGCTCGTCGTGGCTCATGGCCTCCATCGTTGGATTGAACATGTTGTGTCCCCCGGTTGCAGCCAAACGCAACACCTCCTGTAGCAATTCCCTGCGTTTGTCGGCGTGCCGATTCCGAATGCGGCCCGCCGACCCGCAATCCGTCCCGGATTGCCAAACCCCCAAATCCCCCGTTTGTCGGCGTGCCGATGCCGGATATGGCCCGCCGACCCGCAATCCGTTCCGGATTGCCAAACCCCTGATCCATTATAGAGCGCGCGCGTAAACTTTCGGGGCGCTGCGCTTGCCAAGGGAAGAAGCTGACGCTTCCGAAGCGGGGAACCCGCGGCGAAGCGTCGGAACTGGAATTTGGTATTATATGCATTGTACAGAAAATCCGCAAGTTGTCAACAAAAATATTTCTGGGACGGACATCCGTCCGCCCCATGGAGAATCGGGCCCGTCGCGCATGGCGGCGCTCCCGCGGGGAATCAGGGAACCGGGATCTCGAGCAGCTTGAAATCCAGCCCGTCGCAGGACGCCTGATAATACGCAACGCCGTTCCTCTCGCCGCGGAACGCGCCCCGGAGCCCCGGCCCGTGCAGGTGGCCGTAGACGCAGGCGACGGCCCCGAACCGCTCCAGGATGTCGGAGAAGCCCTGGCACGCCTCCGTGAGCGGCGGGTAATGGATCAGCGCGACGAGCGGCCTGTCCCCGCCCTTTGCGCGCGCGTCCTTCAGGGACATCTCGAGCCTGAGTCGCTCGCGCTCGTAGATGCGCAGGTCGTCCTCGCCCTGCGCGATCGTCGGGAGCATCCAGCCGCGCGAGCCGGCGAAGAGCGTGCCGTCCAAGAGCAGGCCGTCGTTCTGCAGCGCGTACATATTTTCCGGAAGCGCCCGGCGGACCCTCCCGATCGCGCTCCACCAGTAGTCGTGGTTGCCGCGCAAGAGCACCTTCCGCCCCGGAAGCTCGCCGACCCTCCGGATGTCCTCGAGCGCGTCCTCCAAGCGCATCGCCCACGTCAAATCGCCCGGCAGGAGCACGACGTCCTCCGGGCGAACGCGCCCGAGCCAATCCTCGCGGACGCGCGCAAAGTGGTTCTCCCAGTTTGCGCCGAACACGTCCATCGGCTTTTCGCGCGCGGGCAGGTGCAGATCGGAGATCGCGAACAGCGCCAAGATCAGTCCTCGACGATGTCGTCTTCGTCCTCGGGGAGCTCCTCGCCGTCTTCCTCGGGAACCTCCTCGTCGTCGAACACCTCGTCGTCGAACGGCTCCTCGCCCATGTCGTCGCCGATGTCGATCTCAATTTCGTCCATGGTGCTGACCGAGTCGATCGCGTCTATCTCGATGGCGGCTGGGTCGGGGACGGCGTCGTCCGACGAATCGGCGTTTCGGCGCGCGAACTCCTTCAGGCAGTAGGCGCACAGTTCCTGTCCCGGCAGCGCGGGGTTTTCGCCGCACTCCGAGCACAGCTCGATCACGTCATACGGCTCCGACGTGCCGCGAAGCTCCTTTCGGCACACGGAACACATCTTCTCGCCCTCGTTCATGTAATTCAGTTCGCAACGCGGGCATTTCACCAACGTCATAGCTTCCCCTCCCAGCCCACATTATGCGCGGAGCGCCGCCATGTTTACAGGGTGGCGGATTAAATCGTCACCGCGAAATACGCAAGTACTATCATACACATTTCAAGCGCCGTGAACACCCCATCGGCGCCAGAAAAGGTGTTAAATTTCTGTTATATCCGCGGCCTTCGCAGCCACTCGCCGAGCGCCGCGAGGTCCCGCGCGTAGGCCGCGCCGAGCGACGGGTTGTAGATCAGACTCGCCGGGTGGTACATCGCGAACAGCGGCCGCTTCGGGAACTCCAGAAACCGGCCGTGCACCGCTCCGATCGCCTGCTGCCGGTCGGTCAGCGCGCGCAGCGGCACGTTCCCCAGCGTCACGACGCACTCCGGCTTCACGAGCCCGATCTCGCGCAAAAGCCACGGCGTGAACAGCCGTATCTCCTCCTGCGTCGGCGCGCGGTTGACGGTTCCGCCGGCCTTGGACATCCTCGTCGGGCGGAACTTGACCGCGTTTGTGATGTAGAGCTCGCCGCGCTCAATGCCCGCGCCCCCGAGGAACTGGTCGAGGTTCTTGCCCGCGCGCCCGACGAACGGCCGCCCCTCGAGCGACTCCCGCTCGCCCGGCGCCTCGCCCACGAGCATCACGCGCGCGCCGATGGGCCCTTCGCCGAACACGAGCACCTTGCGGTCGCCCTCGTACACCTCGCGCACGAATCTCTCAAGCTCCCGGCGGAATTTTTCCATTCTGCACCTCGTTCAGCTTCTCCCTTAGTTTTTTGAAGTCCCCCCACGCGTCGCGCTTCTTCGACGGGTCGCGCAGGAGCGCCGACGGGTGGAACGTCGGCATGAACCACACGCCCCTGCGCTCGAACCAACGGCCGTGGTCGCGGGTGATGAAGATCTCCTCGTTGAGCGTCCAGCGGCAGGCGACCTTGCCGAGCAGCGCCACGACCTTGGGCTTAATCAGCGCGACCTGCTGCCGAAGGTACGGCAGGCACGCCTGTGCTTCTTGCGGCTCCGGATTCCGGTTTCCCGGCGGGCGGCACTTGACGACGTTGGCGATGTAGACGTCCGAGCGCTCGAGCCCGATCGCGTGGATCATCCGCGTCAGCATCTCGCCGGAGCGCCCGACGAACGGCCGCGCGAGCCGGTCCTCCTCCGCGCCGGGGCCCTCGCCGATGAACATCAGGTCGGCGTTCGGGTTGCCCTCGCCCGGCACGGTATTCAGTCTGCCCCGACACAGCCCGCATCTTTCACAGTCGCGGATTTCGGAAAGCAGCGTCCCCCACGAAGTGCGCATCGGCATCCTCCCCTCCAAAAATGAAAAAGGCCCCCCGCGGGGCCCTCACTGCGCCGCCGCATCCTCCTCGGGGAGAATCAGCGACGACCGTATCGAGTATTCTATCGAGGCAAACGTCGTCTTCGCGTCGTTGCGAATCCACGCGACGAGCGCCGTGAGCAAAAGCACGCAGGCGAAGATCAGGAGGATGCTCCCGACCGTCCCCAGAAAATCGAACATGCCGGCGAATATCCGCAGCCGGAGCTTGCGGCCCTCCGCCTCCTTTTTCGTCACGAATCTCGCCATCGACATTTCCCTCCCGGTCGACCGATTATACCACGCGCGCGCGGCTTTTGCAAGCTACACGCAGTCGCGCCACCCGCCGGTTTCGCCGCGGCCGGTCAGCGAGCCCTCGCCGGACAGCCCCGGAAAGCCCCGCTGCCGGAGCGCCTCGTACAGTAAGACGGCGACGGCGTTCGAAAGGTTCAACGAGCGCGCGTCGGGGCGCATCGGAATCCGCACGCACCTGTCGTAGTTGGGCTTCAACAGCGCCTCCGGAAGCCCGCGCGTCTCGCGGCCGAACACGAGGAAGTCGTCCGCCCCGTAGCGCGTTTGGCAGTAGTCGCGCGGCGCCTTCGTCGTCGCGAAGTGCATCGGAGCGGCCGGGTACTTCGCCGCGAACGCGTCCCAATCGTCGTGCACTTCGTACGACACCATGTGCCAGTAGTCGAGCCCCGCGCGCTTAAGATACCGGTCGGAAATCTCGAAGCCGAGCGGCCGGATCAGGTGCAGCTTCGCCCCGGTCGCGGCGCAGGTGCGCGCGATGTTGCCGGTGTTCTGCGGGATTTCCGGCTCGACGAGCGCGATGTTGATCACAGGAGCACCCTCTCGTACAGCAGCTTCCCGACGCCTCCGACGGCGTGGTGCGGGGCGATCCACTTCGCGGCGCCCTTGACCTCCGGCTCGCCGTTCTCCATCGCGACGGACACGCCCGCGAAGGAGAGCATCGGGATGTCGTTCGTGTTGTCGCCGAAGGCCATGACCTGCGAACGCGGGATGCCCAGCCGGTCGGCGAGGAATTTCAGCGCCGAGCCCTTGTCGACGCCCGGCATCATGACCTCGAGGTTGTCGTCGCGCGAGCTCGAGATCGACATGTTGAGCGGCGCGATCCTTTCGAGAATCCCGGCGAAGCGCGGGTCGCGTTTCCCGCCGAGCGCGACGAATTTGTACGGGTTTTTGAGGCCCTCGGAGAGCAGTCTCGCCTCGTCGTCGACCATCTCGTAGGCGAAATTCCCGCTTCGGGCCGTGTGCGCGTAGTGGTGCGCGAGGCGGCTGTAGCGGAGGCGCTCGGCGCTGTTTCCCATGTAGGTGTGCCCGCGCGTGTAGGAGGTGTAGTAGAGCCCGGAATCGCGCATCGCCGCGTGGACGGCCAGCGTGTGGAGGTCGTCGTAGGTGCGCTCGAGGAGCGTCGGGCCGTCCGGCCCCTCGTCGACGCGCGCGCCGTTGACCGACAGGATGAACGGCCGGATGCCCAGTTGCCCGGCGAACTCGCGAAGCATCTCGAAGCTGCGGCCGCTGTTGAGCGCCAGGCGGATGCCGCGCGCCTCGCACGCCTTAAGCGCCCGGACGTTGATCTCGGGAAACATGCCGTCCGACCCGAGCAGCGTGTCGTCCAGGTCAAAGGCGATCAGGCGGACGTCCAAGCTCTCCCCTCCAATCCGGCTCCGGCGCCGTGAATTTTTTGCCCGCGTACTCCGAAAGCGGGCCCTCGAGCACTTCGATCTCCCTGCACCAGAGGCACAGCCCCCGCGCCCTTTGCGAGCGGTCGCCGTACTTGTCGTCGCCGAGCAGCGGGTGCCCGTAGAAAGCCATGTGCGCGCGCAATTGATGCGTGCGGCCGGTGACCGGCTCGAGCTCGACGAGCGCGCGCCCGCCGCCGCAATCGAAGAGCACACGGTAGCGCGTCACGACCGGCTTCGCGCCGGGCGCGGGTCGCTTCACGACGCGCACGGTCGCGCTGTTCGCATCCTTGACGAGGTAATCGCGAAGCTCGCCCTCCGCGCGGTCGAATTTGCCGACGGCGACGGCGCGGTAGGTCTTTTTGAGCGCGCGTTCCTTGAACGCGAGCAGGCCCCGCCCGAGCGCGTCCGCGTTCAGCGCCGCGAGAACGACGCCGCCGGTCTGCGCGTCGAGCCGGTGCAAAAGCTCCGCGCCCGGGTTGCGCGCGCGGAGCCTCGTCAACAGCGTGTCCGCGCCGATCCCGTCCTTGTCGGCGTCGACCGGCAATCCCTGCGGCTTCGCGCACGCCAGGAGCTTCCCGTCGTCGAACAGGACGTCGAGCGGGAACTCGATCGCGACGTACACCTGCAGCCGGTCGCCGCCGCGCGCGAGCCCGTCGGCCGGACAGCGCACGCCGTTGAGCTTCACGTCCTTCCGCTTGAACGCCTCGGAAAGCGCGCGCTCCGGAAGCAAAGGCCACGCGCGGCGGATGTAGCGCCTGACCGGCATCGGAGGAACCCCCTCGGGAATTCGGTGGTCGATCACGCCGCACCCTCCCATCACAAACACCGGCCGCGCTCTTTACGTCACGCGGCCGGAAAGCAACCGGGGAAACCGGAAATCAGACGACGCGCACGATCCAGCCGAATTCGTCCGGGATGTCGCCGTACTGCATGCCGGTCAGCGTGTCGTACAGCTTCTGCGTGAGCGGGCCGATCTCGCCGCCGTTGATCCCGACGCACTCTTCCCTCCAGCAGAGCTTGCCCACCGGCGACACGACCGCCGCGGTGCCGGTTCCGAACGCCTCGTCGAGCCTGCCCGCGCGCGCGGCCTCGAACACCTCCTCGATCGGGAGCCGCCTCTCCTCCGCCTCATAGCCGAGGTGCTTCGAAAGCGTCAGGATCGAGTCGCGCGTGATGCCCGGCAGGATCGAGCCGTTGAGCATCGGCGTCACGACCTTGCCGTCGATCACGAACATCATGTTCATCGCGCCGACTTCCTCGACGTACTTCTGCTCGACGCCGTCGAGCCACAATACCTGCGTGTAGCCCTTCTCCGCGGCCAATTCCGCCGCGCGCAGCGACGCCGCGTAGTTGCCCGCGGCCTTCGCGAAGCCCACGCCGCCGCGCACCGCGCGCACGTATTTGTCCTCGACGTAGATGTTCACCGGCGCCAGCCCGCTCGTGTAGTACGCGCCCGACGGCGACACGATGATGTAGAACCTGTAGGTGTGCGACGCGTGCACGCCGAGGAACGGGTCGGTCGCGATGATCGTCGGGCGGATGTAGAGCGAGGTTCCCTTGCCGGTCGGCACCCAGTCCTTCTCGATCTCGACGAGCTTCAAAAGGTCCTTGAGCGCCAGTTCCTCGTCGAACTTCGGGATCGCCATGCGCTCCGCCGAGCGGTTCATGCGCTGAAAATTCGCCTGCGGCCGGAAGAGCTGTATGCCGCCGTCCTCCCTGCGGTATGCCTTAAGACCCTCGAAGATCGCCTGCCCGTAGTGCAGCACCGCGGTCGCCGGGTCCATCTGGAAGTTCTGGTACGGCTCGATGCGCGCATCGTGCCAGCCCTTTTGGGCCTCGTAGTCCATGACGAACATGTAGTCGGTGAACAGCTTTCCGAAGCCCATCTTCGCCGGGTCCCCAGGCTTTTGCTTGAAGGAAGTCGCCGGCACGAAGCGTATGTCCTGCATAATATTTCCTCCATACGTCGAATTTTATGTATTATACGCCGATTCGACAGCCGTTGCAACCCGGAGAAGGTTATTTTACGCGGGCGAAATCGGGGGAGGTGAGGTCGCGTTCGAAGGAATCGAGGGGGATGGCGCTGCCGAAGGGCGGCATGCCTCTTCATTCCCCTTCCCCCTCTTTCCACGCGTAATAGAATTCCTCGATGCGCACAGGCGCGAGATTTCCCTCGGAAAGGTCGACCAGCTTGCCGATGATTTCGTCCTCATCGGCCGTGCGGACCAGCAGCGAGAGCGTCACATGCTCGGCGAACGCCCGATCCTCGACGGCGACCGGCGCAGATTTCAGAAAGAAGTCCACGCGGTTGAGAAGCGGGTACGGAACGTCGACCATGAGCCGCGCGGTCGGGTGCATCGCGCCGACGCCGCACGCGTCGACCGCGCGCTTCGCGGCCTCGGCGTAGGCGCGGACGAGCCCGCCGGCGCCGAGCAGCACGCCGCCGAAGTAGCGCGTGACGACGACCGCGCAGTTCGTGACGCCGCGGGACTTCATGTGCTCGATGATCGGCATGCCGGCGGTGCCGCCGGGCTCGCCGTCGTCGGAGTAGCGCATGGTGCCCATGTTCGCGCCGACGATGTAGGCGTAGCAGTTGTGGCTCGCGTCCTTATGCAGCCGTCTGATTTCGGACAGGAACGAAAGCGCGGCCTCCTCGGTCTCCGCGGGCGCGCCGGAGCCGATGAAGCGGGACTTGTTTACGACGAATTCGGCGGCAGCGCGCTTCAAAAGCGTCCTGTAGGGCTTCATTTTCGCCTCCAAAAGCGCGGCCGCGCCCGGACGGACGCGGCCGCAATGAAATCAATCCTTCAGCACAAACCGGTGGTACGTCTTCTTGCCCTTTTTGACGACGATCCCCTCGCCTTTGAGCATCTCCTCGGTCACGCGGAAGTTCTCGTCCGCGATCCTCTCGTCGCCGATCCACACGCCGCCCTGCTGGATGGCCTTGCGCGCCTCGCCGTTCGACTTGCACAGCCCGCACTTCGCGATCAGCGCGATCAGCCGGTTCTCCCCCGCGAGCTCGTCTCCGGAAATCTCGGTCGTCGGAACCGACCCGGCCATCGCCCCGCCCTGAAACAGCGCCTCGGCGGCCGCGCGCGCCTTTTCGGCCTCGTCGACCCCGTGGATCAGCTTCGTGACCTCGAACGCGAGCACGCGCTTGGCCTCGTTGATCCCGGCGTCCGTGAGCGCGCCGAGCCGCTTCACCTCGCCCATCGGCAGGAATGTCAAGAGCGCGAGGCACTTTTCGACGTCCGCGTCGTCGACGTTGCGCCAGTACTGGTAGAACTCGTACGGCGTCGTGCGCTCGGGGTCGAGCCACAGCGCGCCCTTCTCGGTCTTGCCCATCTTGCGGCCGTCGGAGGTGAGAAGCAGCCTGAACGTCAGCGCGAACGCGGGCCTCTGCTCCTTCCTTCGGATCAGGTCGGCGCCGGAGAGTATGTTCGACCACTGGTCGTCGCCGCCGGTCTGCAAAATGCAGTTGTGGCGCTTGAAGAGCTCGAGGAAGTCGTAGCTCTGCATGATCATGTAGTTGAACTCGAGGAACGTCAGCCCCTTCTCCAGCCGCTGCCGGTAGCACTCGGCGGTCAGCATGCGGTTTACCGAGAACAGCGGGCCGATGTCGCGCAGGAAGTCGATGTAGTTGAGCCTGCGCAGCCAGTCCGCGTTGTCGACGACGATCGCGGCGTTGTCCTTCCCGGAATCGAAGTCCAGAAACCGCGCCATCTGCTTTTTGATCTTCTCGACGTTCAGGTCGATGTCCTCGGTCGTCAGCATCTTGCGCAGGTCGTTTCTGCCGGACGGGTCGCCGATCATGCCGGTGCCGCCGCCCATGAGCGCGATCGGCCGGTGCCCGGAGCGCTGCAGGTGCGCCATCCCCATGACGGGGATGAAGTGGCCGATGTGCAGGCTGTCCGCGGTCGGGTCGAAGCCCGTGTAGAACGTGACCATGCCCTCGTCAAATGCCTTGTAGAGGTCGTCCTCGAACGTCGTCTGCGCGACAAAGCCGCGCTCCTTCAGGATGTCCAGCGGGTGCATCGTACTTCCTCCTTATCGCAGGGCCTCGCCCAAGAGGCGCATGCCCTTTTCAATGTCCTCGACCGGGGCGTTGGAAAAGTTCAGCCGCATCGCGCTCTCGTGCCCGCCCTCGACGTAGAAGAACGTGCCGGGCACGTAGGCGACGTTTTTCGCGACCGCGGTTTCGAGCAGCTCCCTCGCGTTTCTGCCCTCCGGGAGCTCCGCCCAGACGAACAGCCCGCCCTCGGGCGTCGTGTGCCGCGCGCCCTCGGGGAAATGCCGGAAGCCCGCGAGCATCGCCTCGAGCTGCTTTCGGTAGTCCGCGCAGATGCGCTCGAGGTGGCCGGGCATCAGCCCACGGCGCAGGTATCCGTCGACGATCGCCTGCACAAGCAGCGGCGAGTGCACGTCCGCGGACTGCTTGCCGATCGTCATCTTGCGCAAGAGCTGCGGGTTTGCGACGGCCGCGCCGAGGCGCAGGCCCGGGGCCACGTACTTCGAGAAGCTCGACATGTAGACGACCCAGCCGCCCTCGTCGAACGCCTTGATCGGCGGCAGCGGCTCGCCCGCGTATCGCAGGTCGCGGTACGGGTCGTCCTCGGCGAGCAAGACGCCGTATTTGTTCGAAAGCTCCGCCAGCGCGCGCCTGCGCTCGAGCGACAGCGTGACGCCGGTCGGGTTCTGAAACGTCGGGATCACGTAGAGGAGCTTCGGGCGGTGTTTTTTGATCTTCTCCTCGACGTCCTCCGGGATCGCGCCCCGGTCGTCGGTCGCGATGGGCACGACCTCGGCATTGTAGGTGCGCATCGCCTGCAGCGCGCCCAGGAACG
>JAAYZL010000248.1 GCA_012514855.1 Clostridiales bacterium | reverse complement strand
TGGGCGCGGACAGCGCGAACATGATGATGCTGATTATGGACCTCGAGGCGGAGTACGACATGACCGTCGAGGACGACGTTCTCGCCCGGATCAAGACCGTCGACGACATCGTCAAGTACATTGAAAAGCGGGTTGGATAATTTGTGGATCGGTTCCAGGAGAAGCTCGGGTACCGCTTTCGCGACCGGACGCTGCTCGAGACGGCGCTGACGCACCCCTCGTTCGGGAGCGACCATCGCGTGGACCACTACCAGCGGCTGGAGTTTCTGGGGGACGCCGTCTTGGAGCTCGCGGTCAGCGAGCACCTGTTTCACGCGCTGCCGGCGGTTCCGGAGGGGACGCTGACCCGGATGCGCGCGCACATCGTCCGGGAGGAGGCGCTCTCGGAGGCGGCCAAAAGGCTCGAGGTCGGGCGGCTTGTCCGGCTGTCGGTGGGCGAGGAGCGCTCCGGCGGGCGGGACAAGCCCTCGATTCTCTCGGACGTGCTCGAGGCCGTGTTCGCGGCGGTCTATCTCGACGGCGGCGCGGGGGAGGCCAAGCGCGCCGTGCTTCGGGCGCTCGACGGCCTCATGAGCCCCGCCGCGCTGAGCGACTGCCTGGACGAAAAATCGAGGCTTCAGGAGGCCATGCAGAAGCGGGGCTCCATGCCTTGCTATGTATTCGTGTCCTCGGCGGGCCCCGCGCACGCGCCGACGTTTCGCTATCAGGTGTTCGAGGGGGACATGCTGCTCGGCGAGGGCGAGGGGTTCAGCAAGCAGCTCGCGCAGCAGGCGGCGGCAAAAAACGCATTGCGGAAATTGGGAGAACACCATTGCGGCTGAAGAAATTGACCATCCACGGGTTCAAGTCGTTCGCGGACCACGTGGAGGTGACATTTGAAGACGGCATCACCGGCGTCGTCGGGCCGAACGGCTGCGGCAAGTCGAACATCGCCGACGCGGTGCGCTGGGTGCTGGGCGAGCAGAGCGCCAAGTCGCTTCGCGGCTCCAAGATGGAGGACGTGATCTTCAACGGCACCGAAAAGCGCCGACGGCTCGCGTTCTGCGAGGTCGCGCTCGTGTTCGACAACGCGGACAAAGCGCTGCCGGTCGACTTTTCGGAGGTCGCCGTTTCGCGGCGCGTGTACCGCAGCGGCGAGGGCGAGTATCAATTGAACGGCACGCCCTGCAGGCTGCGCGACATCGTCGACCTGTTCCGCGACACCGGCATCGGCCGCGAGGGCTATTCGCTGATCGGACAGGGCCGCATCGACGAGATACTCTCCGTGCGCTCCGAGGACCGGCGCAAGGTCTTCGAGGAGGCCGCGGGCATCGTCAAGTACAAGGCCCGCAAGCTCGACGCCGAGCGACGGATGGAGAACACGCAGAAGAACCTCCTGCGCGTCGAGGACATCCTGGCCGAGCTCGAGGGCCGCGTCGAGCCGCTGAAGGAGCAGAGCGAGGCCGCGCGCGAGTACCTGTCGCTCCGGGACGAGCTGAAATCGCTCGACCTGAACGTCTACCTCGCGCGCACCGAGCGCTATCAGGCGCGCATCAAGGAGCTTCGGGAGTCGCTCGAATCGCTCGAGGAGGCCGCGGCCGGGGCCGAGGCGGAGCTTGCGCAGACCTCCGCCCGGCGCGAGGAGGGGCAGCTCAAGCTCGAGGAGCTCGAGCACGAGGCCGCGGGGCAGCGCGAGACGGTGCAGCACTGGATTCGCGAGGTCGAGGCGCGCGAGGGCGCGGCGCAGGTCATGCGCGAGCGCATACTGTCCGCCGAGCGGGAGCGCGACCGGCTGCTCAAGGAGCGCGAGGCGGCCAAGGAGGGCGGCGGCGGCGTCAGCCGGCACGTCGAGGAGCTCAAGCTCAAAATTGACGAAGAATCTGCCGCGCTCGCGGAAACCGAGGCCGCGCACGAATTGCGCGAGGCGGAGCTCACCCGGTTCGAGGCGGAGCTCGTCAAGCTCGAGGAGGACGCCGAGCGCGAGAAGCAGCAGATCATACAGTCGATGAACAGGCTCGGAGACGTGCGCAACCAGCAGGCGCGGCTGGGGGCGATGCGCTCGGCGCTCGAAACGCAGCTTTCGTCGATGGGCGAGGACGAAGCGCGCGCGGACGCGGGCTCGCAGTCGCTTGCGGAGGTCGTCGAGGCGGCGCGGGCGCTGCTCGGCGAGGAAGGCGCGCGCAAGGGGCGGCTCGAGGCGGAGGTGCAGCAGTCGGTCGAGGACGTGCGGGTCTCCAATGAGGGGAGCGCCGCGCTGTCCGAAAGGGTCAACGCGCGGACGGCCGACCGGCAGCGCGCGGACTCGCGGCTGAAGCTCCTGATCGAGATGCAGAACGACTACGAGGGCTACCAGCACAGCGTCAAGCAGGTGCTTTTGCACGCCCGCAAGAGCGGCGCGTCCGGCATCCACGGCGTCGTCGCGGAGCTGATCGAGGTGCCGGAGAAGCTCGAGCGCGCGATCGACATGGTGCTCGGCGGCGCGCTGCAGAATATCGTCGTCGAGCGCGACGAGGACGCGAAGCGCATGATCGAGTACCTGCGCAACAACCGCTTCGGCCGCGCGACGTTTCTGCCGGTCCGGTCGGTGCGCCCGCGCGTGCTCGATCCGCGCGAGCGGGACGTGCTGTCGATGCCGGGGTGCCTGGGCGTCGCGTCGGAGCTGATCAAATTCGACCCGAAGTACAGGGGCGCGATCGACAGCCTGCTCGCGCGCACGGTCATCGCGGAAGACCTCGACGCGGGCATCCGGATACAGCGCGCGGGGCGATACGCGTTTAGGCTCGTGACGCTCGAGGGAGATGTCATGCACTCCGGCGGCTTGATGACCGGCGGAAGTGTGCAGTCGCGCGTGACGAATCTGCTCTCGCGCGGCCGCGAGATCGACGAGCTGCAGCGCACGCTTGTCAAGCTCGACGACGAATTGATCGCCTCGCGCAACGAGCTCGTCCGGCAGGAGGCCGAGCGCACAAGGCTCAAGCAGGAGCGCGCCGAGCTCTACGACGAACTGCACCGGCAGGAGGTCGCCTGCGCGCGCGCGGAGGCGCAGTTGAAGGCCGCGCTCGACGAGCAGGAGGCGCACAGGAAGTCCGTCGACCGCGCAAAGAGCGAGCGCGAGCGGCTGACCGCGCAGCTCGAGGACGTCGAAAAATCGCTCGAGGCGTTGAGCGGCAACCGGCAGTCGGCCGAGGAAAACACCGCGGAAAAGCAGGAGAGCGCGCGCGCGATGATGGAGGACATCTATCGGAGGCGCGAGGCGGGCGAGAAGCTGCGCCGCGAGGTGTCCGACGAGCGCGTGCAGCTGGCGACCCGCAGGCGCGGGCTCGAGGCGACGGTCGCCGACCACGCGCGGCTGATTCAGCAGGCGGCGGATCTGGAGAAGCTGATTCTGGATTCCGGCGCGGAGCTCGAGGCGTGCGAGAAAAGGCTCTTCGAGAGCGCCGCGGTGCTGAAGCAGGACGCCTTGGCGCTTTCGGAGGGCAAGGCCGAGCTCGACCGCGTGCGCGAGCTGTTCAACGGAACCGACAAAAAGCGAACCGACGCGCAGCGGGAGAACCAAGCGCTCTCGGAAATGATCGACCGATTGCGCGCGCAGATCGACGAGCACAGCGAGAAGCGCCACCGCAGCGAACTGCAGCTCCAGCGCGTCGAGACGGAGTTCAAGCAGATCGAGGACCGGATCTGGGAGGATTACGAGCTTACATACGCCGGCGCGGAGCCGTTCCGCCAGCCGGACTTCAAGCTGACCGAGTCGGAAAAGCGCATCGCGCAGATCCGCGCGCGCATCCGCGAGATGGGCGTCGTCAATGTCTCGGCGCTCGACGAGTACCGGCAGACGGTGCAGAGGCTTACGGAGCTGACCGCGCAGCGCGACGACCTCCGCAAGGCCGAGAAGGACTTGCAGGACATCATCGAGGAGCTCGAGCGCAAGATGGAGAGCCAGTTCAAGCGCGAGTTCGCGGTGCTGAACCAGAACTTCCAGCGCACGTTCGTGCGGCTGTTCGACGGCGGCCGCGCGGAGCTGACGCTCTCGGACCCGAGCGACGCGCTCAACTGCGACATAGACGTCGTCGCGCAGCCGCCGGGAAAGAAATTGCAGATGCTGACGCTGCTCTCGGGCGGCGAGCGCGCGCTGACGGCGATCGCGATACTGTTCGCGATGCTCGACCTGAAGCCGACGCCGTTCTGCATACTCGACGAGATCGAGGCGGCGCTCGACGACGCGAACATCGACAACTTCGCCGACTACCTGCGCGACTACTCGCGGGACACGCAGTTCGTGGTCATCACGCACCGAAAGGGCACCATGGAGCGCTGCAACGCGCTCTACGGCGTCGTGATGGAGGAAAAGGGCGTTTCGAAGCTGGTTTCGGTATCGATGCACGAGGCGAGCTAACTCACCCGGATAGGAGAGATAAAATGGGACTGTTTGACCGGATCAAATCGGGGCTCCAAAAGACCAGGGACGCGTTCGCCGGGCGGATGGACGAGCTGATCGTCAACTACAAGGCGCTCGACGACGAGTTCTTCGAGGATTTGAGCGACATACTCATCATGGCGGATATCGGCGTAAAAACGACCGAGCTCGCGGTCGGGAGGCTTCGCGAGAAGTGCAAGGCGGAGAAGATCGCGGACCCCGCAGTTGCGCGCGACGCGCTCAAGGGCATCCTCGCCGACATCATGCGCACGGAGCCTATGCAGCTCGCGAGCCCGATGGTGCTGCTCATGATCGGCGTCAACGGCGTCGGAAAGACGACGACCATCGGCAAGCTCGCGACGCGCTTCAAGACCGTCGGCCGGCGCGTGATCATCTGCGCTGCGGACACGTTCCGCGCGGCGGCGGCGGATCAGCTTACGGTGTGGGCGAACCGGGCGGACGTGCCGATCATCAAGCAGAAGGAGGGCGCCGACCCCGCGGCGGTCGTGTTCGACGGCATACAGGCCGCGAAGGGCCGACACGCCGACATTATGATCGTCGACACGGCGGGCAGGCTCCACAACAAGGCGCACCTGATGGAGGAGCTCAAGAAGATCGGCCGCGTCGCCGAGCGCGAGTACCCGGAGGCGGCGCTCAAGGCGCTGCTCGTCATCGACGCGACGACCGGGCAGAACGGGCTTCAGCAGGCGCAGGTGTTCAAGGAGGTCGCCAACGTCGAGGGCATCGTGCTGACGAAGCTCGACGGCACCGCGAAGGGCGGCATCGCCGTCGCGATCCGGCACGAGCTCGGGCTGCCGGTATACTACATCGGCTTCGGCGAGAAGCTGGACGACCTGCAGCCGTTTGACGCGAACGAGTTTGTGGAGGCGATTTTCGGATGAAGGCGATCGTGAACGGGAAGATCGTGCTGCCCGACCGCGTGTCGGAGGGCAAGGTTCTCGCCTTTGATGAAAAGATCAAGGGAATCTTTGACGAAATTCCCGAGGGTGCGGAAATCATCGACGCGCGCGGGAGATTCGTGCTGCCGGGGCTTTACGACATCCACATCCACGGCTACCTCGGCGAGGACGCGTCCGACGGGAGCTACGAGGGATTGAAGGTCATGGCCGAGGGCGTCGCGAAAAACGGCGTCACCGCGTTCCTGCCGACGACGATGACGGTCTCGAAGGCCGAGCTCCGCCGGGCGTTCGGCGCGATCCATCGGTTGATTGAAGATAGCGAATCCCCGAACTGGGTCGGCGCGCGCGCGGTCGGCGTCAACGCCGAGGGGCCGTACATCAACCCCGCGAAGAAGGGCGCGCAGGCGGGCGAGCACATCGTGCCCGGCGACGCCGCGTTCTTGCTCGAGTACCCGGAGGTTAAGCAGACGACCATCGCGCCGGAGATGCACGAAAACCTCGCCTGCGTAAAGGAGCTCGCCGAAAACGGCGTCGTCGTGTCGATCGGGCATACGGGCGCTACCTATGCGCAGGCGCGGGAGGCGATCGAGGCCGGTGCGCGCAACGCGACGCATCTGTTCAACGCGATGCCGCCGCTCAACCACCGCGACCCCGGCGCGGTCGGCGCGGCGCTCGAGGACGGCCGCGTGTTTTGCGAATTGATCGCGGACGCGTTCCACATCCACCCGGGTCTGTTCTCGATCCTGCGGAAACTGAAGGGGAATAAGCTGGTTCTGGTCACGGACTGCACGCGCGCGGGCGGGCTCGCGGACGGCGAATACTCGCTCGGCGGCCAGCCGATCTTCGTCAAGGGCATCGAGTGCAGGCTCTCGGACGGCACGATCGCCGGAAGCGT
>JAAYZL010000002.1 GCA_012514855.1 Clostridiales bacterium | reverse complement strand
TTCGGCTGGGCGACTTCTACGAGATGTTCTTCGAGGACGCCGAGCTCGTCTCCCGCGAGCTGGAGCTGACGCTGACCGGGCGGGACTGCGGCCTTGCAGAGCGCGCGCCGATGTGCGGCGTGCCGTTCCACGCGGTGGACGTGTACCTCGCGAAGCTGATCGAGCGGGGCTACAAGGTCGCGATCTGCGAGCAGATGACCGACCCCGCGACGACAAAGGGGCTGGTCGAGCGCGAGGTAATCCGCGTCGTCACGCCCGGAACGGTCATCGAGACCAGCATGCTCGAGGAGAGCCGCGCGAGCTACATCCTGTGCGCCCTCCTGCACGGAAAGCGCGCCGGGGTGGCCTTTTGCGACGTGTCGACCGGGGAATTCCGCTGCTTTCAACTCGACGACGCGCGGCTCACGCTGGCGGACGAACTCGCGCGCCTCGACCCGCGCGAGGTCATCACGAACGATCGTGAGTCGCTCCTCTCGATCGCGCCCGAGCGCGCGAGAAACGCCGGTTTTCCTGGGGAAGCGCTGTTTCAGCACGCGCAGGCGTCGAAGACCTTGGCCGCGCACTTCAAAAAGAGCGTGGAGGAACTCGGAATTTCCGACCGACGTCTGTCTGTTTCCGCTGCCGGCGCGCTGCTCGCGTATCTGACGCAGACGCAGAAGAACGCGCTCAGCCATATCTTGGAGATTCTGCCGTACGAGCGCTCGCGCTTCATGGCTCTCGACCGGACGGCGCTTGTGAACCTCGAGTTGACCGGCGCGCGCGGGCGGGGGAAGCGCGGCTCGCTGCTTGGCATACTCGACCGCGCGGAGACCTCGATGGGGAGCCGCCTCCTCCGAAGCTGGATCGAGCGCCCGCTGAGCGACGCCGATGAAATCGCGCGCAGGCTCGACGCGGTCGAGCAGTTCGTCCGGCGGCCGCTCGAGGCGAACGCGCTGCGCGAATCGCTGAGCGGCGTCTACGACGTCGAGCGGCTGCTGAGCCGCATCGCCTACGACGCGCTGAACGCGCGCGACTGCCTTGCGCTGAAGGCTTCCTTGCAGATGGTGCCGCTCCTGAAGCGCGACGCGGCGGGCTACGACGCGGCATTGATCCGCGAATCGTCCGACGCGCTCGATCCGATGGAGGACACTTCGTCGCTGCTCTCGCGCGCCATCGCGGACGACCCGCCGCTCTCGGTGCGCGACGGCGGGATCATCCGCGCGGCCTATTCCGAGGAACTCGACGAGCTGCGCGAGATCTCTCTGCACGGCAAGGAGTACCTCGCGGAACTCGAACAGCGCGAGCGCGAGGCGACCGGTATCAAGAACCTCAAGGTCGGCTACAACCGCGTGTTCGGATACTACATCGAGGTCACGCGCTCGTTTTACGAGCTCGTTCCGTACCGCTATGTGCGCAAGCAGACGCTGGCCAACTGCGAGCGATTCATCACGGAGGAGTTGAAGGAGCTCGAGCAGAGGATTCTCGGCGCGGAGGAGAACGCGATCCGGCTCGAGTACCGGCTGTTTCTGGAGATTCGCGAGAAGCTCCGCGAGGCGCTGCTCCGGCTCAGCGCCACCGCCGGCGGGATGAAGGCGCTCGACGCGCTGCTGTCGCTCGCGCGCGTCGCGCAGGAAAACGACTACGTCCGGCCGACCGTCAACGACGAGGGGCGCTACGAGATCATAGACGGCAGGCATCCGGTCGTCGAGGAGGGGCTCGGGCGCGCCGTGTTCGTGCCGAACGACACGCACATCAATCAGGAGCATCGCGTGATGATCATCACGGGGCCGAACATGGCGGGAAAGTCCACGTACATGCGGCAGGTGGCGCTGATCGCGCTGATGGCGCACATGGGGAGCTTCGTGCCCGCGAAATCCGCGGACATCGCGCTGACCGACCGCATCTTCACGCGCGTCGGCGCGTCCGACGACCTGTACGGCGGCCAATCGACGTTCATGGTCGAGATGAGCGAGATGGCGACCATCCTGAAGTTCGCGACGCCGAAGAGCCTGCTGATTCTCGACGAGGTCGGCCGCGGGACGTCGACATTCGACGGCCTGTCGATCGCGTGGGCGGCGGTCGAGTACATCGCCGGAAAGTCCGGCGCGCGGACGCTGTTCGCGACGCACTACCACGAGCTCTCGGAATTGGAGGGGAAGCTCGAGGGCGTCGTCAACTACCGTATCACCGCGAAGGAGCAGGGCGAGGACGTGATCTTTCTGCGCAAGATCGTCCCCGGCGGCGCGGATCGCAGCTACGGCGTCGCGGTCGCGAAGCTCGCCGGGCTTCCGAAGCCCGTGATCGCGCGCGCGCGGCAGATCATGGCGCGGCTCGAGGTCGACGACCAGGTGCGAGGCTCCATTGGCAAGAGCATCCTCGAAAACCCGAAGGCGACGGACCGCCAGCTCGGGATACTCGACGTCGGGCCGATACAGATCGTCGAGGAGATCGCGAAGCTCGACGTGATCGGCATGACGCCGATCGACGCGCTGAACAAGCTGTTTGAACTCAACGAGAAGGCCCGGCGGATATAGGAGGTAATTATGCCCATACGCATACTCGACGCGGCGACCATCGGCAAAATCGCCGCCGGGGAGGTCGTGGAGCGCCCGGCCTCCGTCGTCAAGGAACTGCTGGAAAACTCGATGGACGCGGGCGCGACGTCGCTCACCGTCGAGATCAAGGATGGCGGCATATCCTACCTGCGCGTGACGGACAACGGCTCGGGCATCGAGCCGGGGCAGGTGCGTCTCGCGTTCGAGAACCACGCGACGTCGAAGCTCCTCGACGCCGAGCAGCTTTCCGACATCCGCACGCTGGGCTTTAGGGGGGAGGCGCTTCCGTCGATCGCGGCGGTCTCGCGCGTGGAGATGACGACACGGGCCGTCCGGCAGGAGACAGGCGTGCGGCT
>JAAYZL010000247.1 GCA_012514855.1 Clostridiales bacterium | reverse complement strand
TTCGAATCCGACCGCCGCTACCACAAAAACTCCTGAAACTTCAGCGTTTTAGGGGTTTTTATTTATTCCGCTGCGGTTTCCTTGAAGATTCACCTCCCATCGTGCCGCTCTTCGCAAGATGGTTGCGGGGGAGGGATTTGAACCCTCGGCCTCCGGGTTATGAGCCCGACGAGCTACCGGACTGCTCTACCCCGCGACATTGCCGGGAGCTTTTCTCTCGGACGGCAAGAGCTATAATATCACAGTGTGGCGGCGCTGTCAAGCCCTTTCGGGAAAATTCTCGGAATTCTACTGCCCCGCGTTCACATACCGAATTTCTCCGGGGCGGATCAGCCCCAGATCGTCCCGCGCGGCGCGCTCGACATACTCGTCGGTCTCGGCGAACGATATCTGTTTTTCCAGCGCGCCGATTTCCTGCGCGATCTCGTCGCGGGCTTTGGTCTTTGCGCGAAGCGTCGAGGCGTCGGCGCTGAGCCGGTGGCTGAACACCAGAAAGCTCACCCCGAACACCGCGAACGCCACAAGCGCGAGCGCCACCCAGAACCTCGGCCTCGCGCGGTATTTTCGGGCCATCGAAGCGACACCTCCGGCTTTTCCCATGCTGTTGAGGGATTCGACACCGCCCGCCCGTTTCCTGTCACCGGAAAATGACTTTAATGAGACGAAAATTCGCGATCCGACGGAAAAGCTGTCGAATTCCGCGCGAAAGTCTGACACAAATCGCCCGCGCGATCGGGTACGCGCCCGCGAAATACAGCGCAAGCCCCGCGCCCGCGCCGAGAAACGCGAACAGCCGCGCGTCGCCGTAGTTGGATACGGTCAGCATGTAGCCCAGGATCAGCGCCGCGCCCGCGCCGAACGCGAGGTCGGAAAAGAGCGTCAGAAAGAAGCCCGCCGACAGCGCGCGGCGCAGAAGCTTCATGACGCCGTACAGCGCGCCCACGAGCACGCCCGCGACCATCATCGCGAGGAACACCTTCCACTGGTCGACCGTCGAATAGAGCACGCGCGCCGCCTCCTACTGGAACAGCTTTCTAAACACGCCGCCCTCCTTCTTGGCGCGGCCGGAATATTCGACGGTCGCGATCTCGCCCTCGACGATGAGCTGGCCCTCCTTCAGGTTCAGGTTTTCCACGTGCAGCCCCGTGCCGGTGATCGTCATCTGCCCGAGGTCGGTCAGGAGCACCACGAGCTGCTCGTTGAAGCTGTCCACGTCCGACACCCCGGTGACGACGGCGCGCTCCCTCCCGGTCAGATTCAGCGTGTGGCGGGTCGAAGAACTGTTCGGCTGCATGAAAAAGCCCCCTCTCACGGGCATTCTATGCCGGAGAAGGGGCAAAAATTAGTCGATGGGAGTCTGGACAGTCCTCCCCGCGCCCGCGGTTCCAGACGCCGTCCATGTGGCGCTCGCGCGGGAACCCGGTCGCGGTCAGGCCGTTCGCCCGCACGCACTCGAGCGCCGCCGCGTGGGCCGCGCCGATCCCAGAGTGCGCGCCGCGGTGGCAGGCGCTTTACTTGCGGTCGAAGAAAGGGCTCTTCCCGTAGGCGGCGATCGGGACGCCGACCCAGACGACGTCGAACTCGGCGTAGCCCATCTGCTGCGCGGCCTTGCCGACCGAGTACATGATGCGGCTGTCGAGCCGGCTGTCGGCGGCGATCGCCGCGGCGGAGCCGAGCGCGATCCCCAGGTCGATCATGTTGAACGCGCAGCGCGCGCCGGCCGCCTCCGCCGCCTCGCAGCTCTCGAAGCCGCAGTGTCCGCAGACCTTGAGCCCCGCGCGCGCGGGCCGGGCGCCGATCAGCACCAGCGCCTGCGCGCGGTCGACGTTCGCCGCGTCGCGCAGGAAGAACTGCACGGCGGGGTTGCCGGTCATGGCGATCTCGCGCATCTTGTCGGAAAGGGCGCGCTTTTCCTCGCCGGTCAGCGCAAGCGTCAGAATGTTGTCCGCGCCCCTTGCCTTCGGCGCGGTGCGGGCGGCCGCGCACATTTGGGCGGCGGTCTGGAGCACGGCCTGCGTCTCCATCTGGTCGGAATCGTACTTCATAATAAAACCTCCTTTACGGCATCGGCCATTTTTGTTCAATCTCAAAGCGCGCGGCCATTTCGCGCGCCGAACGCACGATGTCGTCCCCGAAGCCCATCCGCTCGAGCAGAGCGATGGCGTTGCGGGTTTTCGACGGGCCGGGGCGCAGCCTGTAGTCGAACGTCACGCCGCGCTCGTCGACGGTCTCCCGGAAGTGCACGTTCGCGTAATTCGGCAGGATGCGCGTCAGCTCGATGTCGTGCGTGGCGGCCATCAGAAGCGCGCCGCCCTCCTCCAGCCGGCGGAGCACCGCCGAGGACGCCGCGATGCGCTCGACGGTGTTCGTGCCGCGCAGAACCTCGTCGACGAAGGCGAGCACCGCCCCGCCCTCCCCCGCGGCGTCCAGGATGCGCTTGAGGCTTCGGATTTCGGCGACAAAGTAGCTCTCGCCCGACTGCACGTCGTCGCGGATGGCCATCGAGCTCATCACGCGCGCGCGGCACATCCGGAAGCGCCCGGCAAAGGACGTGTGTATCGTCTGCGCGAGGATCGCGTTGATCGCCAGCGCCTTGATAAACGTCGACTTTCCCGACGCGTTCGACCCGGTGACGAGCGTGTTCCGGTCCCACGCGCCGTCGTTCGCGACCGGCGACGCGACGAGCGGATGGATGAGCCCCGCGAACTCCACGCTCCGCCCGGCACAGAACTCCGGCGCGCACACCGCTTCCGTCTCCGTCTCCCGCGCGGCCGCGACCGCGATCAGCGCGTCGAGCTCGCCGACGAGCACGTACATCTCGCGGAGCTCCTCCGCGTGCGCGGCGATCCGGCCGGACACCCGGCGCAGGCTCGCCATGTTCAGCAGGAACGCGATCTTTATGTACTCCATCAATAGCGCGGAGAGCGAGTCGAAGCCCGCGTCGGCCACGCCGCACAGCGGAGCCCAGCGCCCGATCGACCGGAGCCGGCGGTTCAGCGCGCGGATTCTTGCGAATTCCGGCTTCAGCGCCTCGGGCGCGGGGCGCTTCGCGAGGCGCCCCGCGGCCGAGAGCACCGTCGCGATGTGCCCCACCGCGCGGATTTCCCGCGACCAGAGCGCGTCCGAGCGGTAGTGCGCCACCACATTGACGCAGAAGGACGGAATCAACCCGAGCAGCAGCGGCGGGAAAAACGCGCCCCCGACCAGGAGCAGCAGCGGGATGAGCGAGAGGATGTCGTAGAGCACGCCCGGCCGGGCGTATTCCGGCCGATAGAGGTACGCCGTCGCGCCGTGGAAGTGGCTCCTGCCCACGCGCAGAAGCGCCGTCTGCACGCCCAGCCGCGCTTCCTCGTCCGCTCGGAACGCCCGGATGATGTCCTCCCGCCGGCCGAGCGCCTCCGACGGGACGCCCGTCTCGCGCAGCATCGCGTACAGCACCTCGCTGCCCACGGCGCTGACGCAGGTGTCGAGCCTGCGGAACAGGTCGTTCATGTCGAGGTCGGCCCAGGTGACGTCGTCGACCCGGTCGCCGGGCGCGACCGTCTCCGCGCGCTTGCGCCAGTAGGCCGCCACGTCCTCGACGAGGTCGTCCTCCAGCCGCTTGACGGGCGACTTCTTCCCCCAGAGCTCCCTGAGCCGCGCCCGCACCGCACGCCGGCGGCGGACAAGCCCATAGGCGGCCGCGGCGAACAGCGCGGCGACGAGCGGCAGCCAGATCATCCTTGCCACGGCGTCCCGGTCACCCCCTCACGCCCGCGATAAATGCGGGATCATGTCCGACAGCCGGCCGAACGCGAGGTGCGGCTTGTTGGGATAGGCTTCGAGCATTGCGGGCGTCGTCTCGCCGCTGAGCACCAAGATCGACAGCATGCCGCTGTTGAGCCCCGTCTCGACGTCGGTGTACAGCCGGTCGCCGACCATCGCGAGTCGGCCGACCGGGAGGCCGGTGCGCTTAAGCGCCGCCTCGACGATGCCCGCGTTCGGCTTTCCGACGATCAGGTCGGGCCGGCGGCCGGCGCTCGCCTCGATGAACGCCAGTATCGCGCCGATGTCCGGGGCGAAGCCGGTCTCGGTCGGGCAGTTGAAGTCCGGGTGCGTCGCGATAAACGGCAGCCCCGCGCGCACGAGGTCGCAGACGGCGG
>JAAYZL010000030.1 GCA_012514855.1 Clostridiales bacterium | reverse complement strand
GCAACGCGTGTACGCAGTCATTCAAACCGGTGGCAAGCAGTACCGCGTCCAGCAGGGCGACGTCATCTTCGTCGAGAAGCTCGATTGTCAGGCGGGCGACACGGTATCGTTTGACAGGGTTCTGCTCTTGGGCGGCGAGGAATCCAAAATCGGAACCCCCGTCGTCGCGGGCGCGAGCGTGGAGGGCAAGGTCCTCTCGCAGGTCAAGAGCCGCAAGATCGTCGTCTACAAGTACAAGGCCAAGAAGAACGAGCGCAAGAAGCAGGGCCATCGTCAGCCCTACACGAAGGTCGAGATCACGGCCGTCAACGCCTGATGACGACCGTCCGCGTCTTTCGGAGGCCGGACGGGTCGATTTCCGGCTTCGACGCAAACGGGCACGCGGGCTATGCCGAAGAGGGCGAGGACATCGTCTGCGCGGCGGTCTCGGCGCTCACGCAGGCGACGCTGAACGGTCTGAAGGACGTTCTCGAAGCGCCGGTCGACTACAGGATCGGCAGGAAGCGCGCGCATCTGTCCGTCTCGCTCGCGGAGGATTTTCCAAGCGACAAGTTCGAAGGGGCGCAGCTCCTTCTCCGGACGCTCGTCGAGGGGCTCGAGTCCCTCGCGGCGGCCCACCCCCGGTTCGTCCGGGTCACCAACAAGGAACGGAGGTAAGGCACATGTTCATCATGAATCTGCAGCTCTTCGCGCATAAAAAGGGAATGGGTTCCTCCCGCAACGGCCGCGACAGCAACGCCCAGCGCCTCGGCACGAAGCGCGCCGACGGCCAGTTCGTGCTCGCGGGCAACATACTCGTCCGCCAGCGCGGCACGCGGATCCACCCCGGCCACAACGTGGGAATCGGCGACGACGACACGCTGTTTGCGAAGATGGACGGCGTCGTGAAGTTCGAGCGCCTCGGCAAGACCCGCAAGCAGGTCAGCATCTATCCGAGGCCCGAGGTCGCCGCGCAGTAGCGGGACGCCAAACTACGCGTTTTTCAGAGACGTGCCGGACGGCACGTTTCTGCTATAGAGGAACAAATGGCGATGGATTTGCGGTTGACCCTGATCGACAGCGCGCAGTGCTTCCGATGGGCGGAGGGGGAGCGCGGCTTCGGCGCGGCGTTTGACGGCCGCGCGGTGTGGCTGAAGCCCGGCGAGCCCGTCCTCGACCCGTGGCTTCGCAATTACCTCGACCTCGACCGGGATTACGAAGCGCTCTTTCGCGAATACGAGCTGATCCCGGCGGCGGCGCGCGCGCTCGCGGCGTTTCCGGGGCTGCGCGTGCTCCGGCAGCCGCCGTGGGAGGCGCTGATTTCCTTTATACTCTCCGCGAACAACAACGTAAGGCGCATACGCTCGCTCGTCCTCGCGCTCTCGAAGGCGTTCGGGCGCGAGGTCGACGGCCTGTTTTCGCTCCCGGAGCCGGAAAAGCTCGCGGCCGCCCCGGAGGGCATGCTCCGCGCGCTCGGCGTCGGCTACCGCGCGCCGTTTTTGATCGACACCGCGCGCAGGGTCGCGGACGGCTTTCCGCTGGACAAGCTCCGCGAAATGCCCTATGAGGACGCGCGCCGGCTTCTCACGTCGCTCAAGGGCGTCGGCGACAAGGTCGCGGACTGCGTGCTCCTGTTCGGCTGCGGCCACTGGGACGCGTTTCCGGTCGACGTGTGGGTCGAGCGGCTCTTGAAGAGCTGGTTTCACGAGACCGGCACGCGAAGGCACCTCGCCGCAATCGCCCGGCAGCGCTTCGGGCCGCACGGGGGCATATTGCAGCAATTCCTGTTCCACGCCGCGCGCGTCGGCGAAATTGCGGTATAACGGAGGCAAAAGCGATGATCGGCGTATGGGTGAATTTCGCGGGGGTGGCCGTCGGCGGGCTGATCGGGACGCTGCTGCGCGGCGGGATTTCGAAAAAATACCAAGTCTCGATCAACCGGGTGCTGGCGCTGTGCGTGCTGGTGATCGGCGTCTCCGGCGCGATCAAGACGGCGAACGTGCTGATCGTGATCGTGTCGGCGGTCGTGGGCACGGCGCTCGGCGAGTGGATTCGCGTCGAGCGCGGGCTCGAAAAGCTCGGCGACTGGGCGCAGGCGCGCTTCTCGAAGGGCGAGGCGGGCTTCGCGGACGGCTTTGTGAACGCGACGCTGTTGTTCTCCGTCGGCGCGATGGCGGTCGTCGGCTCGCTCGAGGCGGGGCTCTCGAACCGGCCGGACACGCTGCTCGCGAAGGCCGTCATCGACACCGTGACCGCGATCATCTTCGCATCGACGTTCGGCGCGGGCGTGATCCTCTCCGCCGTGCCGCTGACGATCTATCAGGGCGGCATCGCCGCGCTCGCGGGCGTGCTCGCGCCGCTTTTGACGGATTCGCTCGTCAACGAGATGTCCGCGGTCGGCTCGCTGATCATCATCGGGCTTTCGGTCAACATGCTGGGCCTCACGAAGGAGCGGCTGCGCGTGGGGAACATGCTGCCGGCGATGCTCGTCCCCGCCGCGTACTTCCCGATCGCCGCGCTGATCGAAAAAATCTTCTAGCTCGCCTTCGCGACGAGCGCGCGCACGTCCTCCTCGGTTTCGCCGGGGCGGAGCCTCCGGAGCGCGACGATGTAGCGCCCGTCCTCCTCGGCGGATGAGCAGGTCACGAGCGTCAGGAGCTGGTCGCCGTAGCGGACGTCGACCGGAACGTCGCGCGCCGAGCGGTTGCGCAGCTTCAATACGTACAGCTCGAACGAGGTCTCGTCGAGCACGATCTGCCGGACGTCGAAATAGCTTCCGCTGTCCTCGTCCATCGACGCGGAGAACATCGCGAACGGCACGTAGGCCGCGTTTTCGTAGATCGTGTCAAAGCGCACGACCGCGTGCTCCTT
>JAAYZL010000246.1 GCA_012514855.1 Clostridiales bacterium | reverse complement strand
CCTCCTTGCTCACTTCTTGGAGATGGCGCCGAACTTGCACTTCTCCATGCACGCTCCGCACTTGATGCACTTCTTCTGGTCGATCAGGTGCGCCTCCTTGACCTTGCCGGAGATGGCGCCGGTCGGACAGACGCGAGCGCACAGCGTGCAGCCCTTGCACTTCGCCGGATCGATCAGGTAGCTCAGGAGCTTCTTGCAGATCCCCGCCGGGCAACGCTTCTCGTAGATGTGCGCCTCGTACTCGTTGCGGAACTGCTTGATCGTGGAGAGCACCGGGTTCGGGGCCGTCTGGCCGAGGCCGCACAGCGCCGTCGCCTTGATGTTCGAGGCCAGGTTTTCGAGCCGCTCGAGGTCGCCGTCCTCGCCCTTGCCGTCGCAGATGCGGTTGAGTATCTCGAGCATGCGGCGGGTGCCGATGCGGCACGGGGTGCACTTGCCGCAGGATTCATCGACGGTGAAGTCGAGGAAGAAGCGGGCGATGTCCACCATGCAGTTGTCCTCGTCCATGACGATCATGCCGCCGGAGCCCATCATCGAGCCGGCCGCGATGAGGTTGTCGTAGTCGACGGGCGTGTCGAGCATGTGCGTGGGCAGGCAGCCGCCGGACGGGCCGCCGGTCTGCACGGCCTTGAACGCCTTGCCGCCGGGAATGCCGCCGCCGATGTCGTAGATGATCTCGCGCAGCGTCGTCCCCATCGGGACCTCGACGAGGCCGGTGTTGTTGATCTTTCCGCCGAGCGCGAACACCTTCGTGCCCTTCGATTTCTCGGTGCCCATCGCCGCGAACCAGTCCGCGCCGTTTAAGATGATCTGGCAGACGTTCGCGTAGGTCTCGACGTTGTTGAGAACCGTCGGCTTTCCGAACAGCCCCCTGACCGCCGGGAACGGCGGGCGCGGCCACGGCTCGCCCCGGTGCCCCTGAATCGAGTTCATCAGCGCCGTCTCCTCGCCGCAGACAAACGCGCCGGCGCCGAGGCGCACCGCGATGTCGAAGCTGAAGTCGGTGCCGAAGATGTTTTCGCCGAGCAGCCCGTACTCGCGCGCCTGCTTGATCGCCAGCTCCAGTCGGCGGACCGCGATCGGGTACTCCGCGCGCACGTAGATGTAGCCCTGGCTCGCGCCGATCGCGTAGCCCGCGATGGTCATCGCCTCGAGCACCGCGTGCGGGTCGCCCTCGAGCACCGAGCGGTCCATGAACGCGCCCGGGTCGCCCTCGTCGGCGTTGCAGCACACGTATTTCTGATATTCCGGGCCGCGGGGCTGCTTCGCGGAAAACTCCCACTTGAGCCCCGTCGGGAACCCGCCGCCGCCCCTTCCGCGCAGGCCGGACTTCTTGATCGTGTCGATCACGGTCTCCGGAGTCATCTCGGTCAACGCCTTGCACAGCGCCTTGTAGCCGTCGAACGCGATATATTCGTCGATGTTCTCCGGGTCGATCACGCCGCAGTTGCGCAGCGCCACCCGCTTTTGCTTGCGGTAAAAGTCGACCTCGTCCAATTTTTTGATCTCGCTGCCCTGAACCGATCCGGTGTACAGCAGCCGATGCACGATGCGGCCCTTGATCAGGTGCTCGGAGACGATCTCGTCGACGTCGGCCGACTGTACGCGGCTGTAAAACGCGCCCTCGGGGTAGACGATGACCACCGGGCCGGCCTCGCACAGGCCGAAGCAGCCGGTGTGCACCACCTTGACTTCCTTTTGCAGGCCGTTGACGGCCACCAATTCCTCAAACTTGCGCAGTACCTCAACCGAGCCGGACGACGTGCAGCCGGTGCCGCCGCATACCAGCACGTGGGAGCGGAAAATGTCCATGGGCTACTCCTCCTAACGCTCGGCGGCGCCGATGGTATATTCCTCGACGGGCTTGCCGTTGACGATGTGCTCGGCAACGATGCGGCCCACCATCTCGGGGTTGACTTTTACGTAGGTGACCTTCTCCTGGCCGGGGTACATCACCTCGACGATCGGCTCCAGCCGGCACATGCCGATGCAGCCGGTCTGCGCGATCGTGACGTCCAGCAGACCGCGCTTGCGCGCCTCGTCGAGAAAGGCGTTCATCACCGGCCGCGCGCCGGCCGCGATGCCGCAGGTGGCCATGCCCACCACCACGCGCGTGCCGGCGTGATCGCGGCGCAGGTTTACCTGGTCGAGGGTTTTTTGGCGTATGGCATTCAGTTCCTCGATCGACTTCATGGGTCGCACCTCCACATTTCATCGGATCCCTGAAAGATCCGTGTTCATCCCGTCCAGCGCCTCCGATATGGCCTGGCGTATCCACTCGAGCACATCCGGGGTGGTCAGCGGCACCTCGCCCAGCGCGGCGCGCACCTCGGCGGTGGATAGCGCAATCGCGTCGTTTAGTGTCAGCGTAAAATCGGGGCCGTCGGGGCTGCCCAGCACCAGCGCCACCATCGTGCCCGGCAAATCGCCCAGCGGCGGCCGGTCGACGTGGCGAAGGCCGAACCGGGCCCAAAGGCGGGTGCCCGCCCCCGGCGCGCTGTCGATGCCCAGCGCTCCGCCGGTCGCCGCGGCGCACTGCTCCAGCATCGGAATGCCCAGCCCGACCGGCCGGGTGGTGCGCGTGGTGGCAAAGGGGCTTTTTACCCGGGCCAGCAGCTCGGCCGCCATGCCGCGCCCGTCGTCCTCGACGGTCAGAATCAGCGTTTCGCCCTCCACGCGCAGCCCAATCGCAACGCGCGTCGCACCCGCGGCGATCGAGTTTTGGACGATGTCCAGGATGTAGAGCGACAGCTCGTTCATTGGGCCTGGCGGTACTTGGCCAATATGGCCGGTATCTGGTCGGGCGTCAGGCGCCCGTAAACGTCGTCGTTGATCATCATCACCGGCGCCAGGCCGCACGCGCCCAGGCAGCGGGTGTCCTTGATGGTAAACAGCAGGTCGGGCGTGGTCTTGCCCAGCGCCACGTTCAGCTCCTTGAGCACCCGATCCAGCACGGCGCGCGCATTCTTGACGTAGCAGGCGGTGCCCAGGCACACGCCGACGATGTTTTTGCCGCGAGGCTCCAGCGCGAATTGCGAGTAGAAGGTGGCCACGCCGTACACCTCGCTGAGCGTCACGCCCAACCCCTCGGCGATCAATATCTGAACGTCCCTGGGCACGTGGCCAAAGAGGTTCTGCGCCTCCTGAAGCGTCCGCATCACAGCGCCCTTTTGTCCGACGTTGCGCTTGATGGCGGCGTCCAGCTCGATGTACGCGTCCTGATTCTTTACGGGCATGGGATCGACTCCTCCTCCGCGATGTTGGGAATGGCACCGGCCGGGTCATACCGAGAAAACTCCATCGATTAGTTTATCATATCCGGCGCTTTATTGCAGGCAATCTTGCAAGATTTAACCTGGTCT
>JAAYZL010000245.1 GCA_012514855.1 Clostridiales bacterium | reverse complement strand
TGATCGAACTGGCGGCCGCGCGCGGCATACGCGTGATCGCGATCGCCGACCACGACTCCGTCCGGGGCGCCGCGGAGGCGCTGAAACACCTCCCCCACATTGCCGTATCGCTGATTCCGGCCATCGAAATTTCCACCGTCTGCAACCGAAGGCTTTTGCACATGCTGGGGTACTACATCGACATCGCGTGCCCGGCGCTCGGAAAATTCATCGCGCGGATTTCCGCAGAAAAGACCGAGAACACGCGGATCAACTTCGAGCGGGCGCGGGAGCTGGGCGTCGTCGCGTACGACTGGGAGCGGGTGCTGAAGCTCCATCCGGATCAGCCGCGGCTCTCGGGCGTGCACGTGGTCGCCGCGATGGAGAGGGACGGCGCGGCCGCGGAGGGCATGGGCCTGCGCGATCTGTTCCGACGCTTTTTCCTGCCGACCGGCGCGGAATTTATCGAGACCGAGACGACCACCGCCTTCGACGCGATCGACATCATCCGCGCGGCCGGCGGAATTCCGGTCATCGCGCACCCGAAGAGCATCCAGGACGACGAAGTCGTCCTGGCGCTGATCGACGCGGGCGTGAAGGGGCTCGAAATCTACCACCCGAGCCACGCGCCGGAGGAGCGCGCGAAATACCGCCGGATGGCGGTCGCGCGGGGGTTGTTCGTCACCGGCGGGTCGGATTGGCACGGCGGGAACAGCTCCCCGGACACGCCGCGCATCGGCTGCACGGGGCTGGACAGCGGGGACTATCCGATTCTCAGATACGGGCGCGAGTAGGGCCCCTCACTCCCCCTCCGATCCCACGCGCACCGTGACATTTCTGCCGATCGGGAGCGAATCCGCCCCGGCAAGCCGCACATAGGCCATATACCGCGCCTCGCCGTCCTCCGCCTGGTACAGGACCCTCTCGACAATTCCCTCGTACGCCTCGTGCGTGCCCGAGAGCTCGACCGTCGCGCGGCCGCCCTCGGAGACCTCCGAAAGCTCCGCCTCGGGCACGGCGAACGCGATCTCGAGCCCGTCCGCGCGGCAGAGCGTCGCGACGGCTTGGCCCTGCGACACGCCGTCGCCCGGCGAGACCAGCACCGAGAGCACGATGCCGCCGATTTCCGCCTCCACGCGGCCGCCGTTCCAATTGGCGCCCGTCGGCGCGCCGCCCGCGAGCTCCATCAGAAGCTGGCCGCGCTCGACGCCGTCCCCGTCCGCGACGTGACATTGTACGACCGTGCCGTCCGCTGTATATTTATCCACGTCCGTCGCGATAACCGTGCCCTCGCCGACCCGCTGCTTGCCCGCGTACGCGGGATCGCGGTAGGCGTAGACGGTCTCGCCGTTCGAGAAGCCGCCGCCGGTGCAGAGGATCGTATATTCCGTATCGTCCACCGCGGTCACGATTCCGACGCCCCGGTGCGTGCCATTCTTCGTGCACTTCAGGTACAGCACTTCGCCCATCCGAATCCGCTTCGTCGCCGCGCTGTCGTACGCGCCGTCGATCGCCATGTAGACCGTGTACCGGTTGACCGGCGCGACCGCGAGCGCGGAGCCGTAGTCCTCCGTCGCCGCTGTCGCGTCCTCGCCCGCCTCCGCGAACACCTTTGCCACGGTGCCGTCGCGCGTCGCGAAGATCTTCGCCGTCTCGAGCGTCAAAAGCGCCTCCCCGGTCAAGACCAGGTCGCCCGCCTCCGCGGAGACCTCCGAGACCGTGCCGCCGTACTCCGCCCACACCGCGAACGCCTCCCCGGCAACGACGGTTCCCTCGAACTTCGCCGCCGCCGCGGGCATGGTCAGCAGCGCGGCCGCGAGCAGCGCCGCCCAACCCCTCTTCATGGCCGCACCTCCTCCGGCGTCCCGAAGCGCACCCCGTCCGCGGAGAGCGCGTGGGTCTCGCCGTTCGCCGAAAACGCCACGCTCCCGGAGGACGGCTCCACCGCGTACATGAACGCCGACGAGGGCAGCCCCGAGGCGCGCAGCCGGTCGTAGTCATACCCGGACGCGAATCCCGCCGTCGGAACGGACGCCGCGCGCCCGCCGCCCAGCAGCAAGATGGTGTCGATGCCGCTTCGCTGGAGCTTCCTGAGCGCGTCCCCGCCGATGCTCCACGCCCCGTCCGCGCCGCTCAAGATCAGTATGCCCTCGCGCACCTCCGCGGTGAATTCCGCCGCGCCCCCGCCGGCGGTCAGCGAGATGTCCAGCGCCTCGCCGCCGAGCGTCAGCACGGCCATCGGCGCCGCGTCCGCCTCGAGCGGCACGGTTCCGTACAGGGAGTCGTCCCTGTCGCCGCTCGTGTGGATGGTCGTGAACGCCTCGCCGGGCGTCACCCGAAAGCCCATGTCCTCCATCCCCTCCGCGGCGCCCATGCCTCCGCCGTAGCCGCCGTAACCGCCGAAGCCGGGGAAGCCGCCGAAGCCGCCGCTTAACCGGTACGTGACGACGACGGTTATGTCCGCCTCCCCCATCGTCCCGCTGACGACGGGCCTGTCCGCCGCCATGTACCGAATCTTCGGCGAAGAGACCTCGTAGGGGTCGCCGCTCTTCAGCCCGGTCCGCACGTAGTCCGGCGCGGCCTCGCCGCCGCTTTCGAGCAGATAGCGTATGCGCAGCGTCCATTCCTCCGCGGCGGCGTCGCGGTAGACGACCGTGATCTCGACGTCCGAGCCCGGCATCGTCCCGGAGACGGTCGCCTGGTCGGGCGTCTTTCCGCCGATTTCGGGCGAGGCGACCTCGTAGGGATCGCCCTCCGAGAGGCCGGTCTGCACGTGGTCGGGCGCCGCCTCGCCGCCGCCTTCGAGCAGATAGCGTATGCGCAGCGTCCATCCCTCCGCGGCGGCGTCGCGGTAGACGACCGTGATCTCGATGTCCGCGCCCGGCATCGTCCC
>JAAYZL010000244.1 GCA_012514855.1 Clostridiales bacterium | reverse complement strand
TCATCATACTCGTCGCGACGGGCGTCCACCGGCCGACGACCGACGCGGAGCTCCGCGAGAAGTTCGGGGACGGGATCATCGCCCGCGAGCATATCGTCGTGCACCGATCCGACGCCGGGGACGAGATGGTTCGCCTGGGGACGCTCCCGTCCGGCGGCGCGCTGTGGCTCAACAAGCTGGTCCTGTGGGCGGAGCTCGTCGTCGCGGAGGGGTTCATCGAGCCGCACTTCTTCGCGGGGTTCTCCGGCGGCCGGAAGAGCGTGCTGCCCGGCATCGCGTCCCGGCGCACCGTGCTCTACAACCACAACGCGCGCTTCATCGCGAGCCCGCGCGCCTCGCAGGGCGTGCTGGACGGGAACCCCCTCCACCGCGACATGCTCTACGCGGCGGAGCGCGCCGGGCTTGCATTTATCCTGAACGTGCTGCTCGACGGCGAAAAGAACATCGTCGGCGCGGTGGCCGGGGACAAAGACCTCGCGCACCGGAAGGGCTGCGAGCTCTGCGGCAAAATGTCGCGCGTCGCGCGCGTCGAGGCGGACATCGCCATCACCTCGAACGGCGGATATCCGCTCGATCAAAACGTCTATCAGGCGGTCAAGGGCATGACGGCGGCCGAGGCGTGCGTCAAGCCGGGCGGCGCGATTATCCTGTGCGCGGAGCTGTCCGACGGGCACGGCGGCGACGCGTTCTACCGCTGGCTCGCCGAGCGCAAAGGACCGGACGAAGTCCGCAGGGACATCGAGGGCGTGCCCCCGGAGGATACGCGCATGGACCAGTGGGAGGCGCAGATCCTCGCGCGCGTGCTTCTGAAGGCCGAGTGCATCTTCGTGACGGGCGAGGAAAACCGCGCGATGATCGAGCGGATGCACATGAAATGGGCGGGGACGGTCGAAGAAGCGCTCTCGATGGCCGAAGCGCGGCTCGGCCCGGACGCGACCGTCGCCGTCATCCCCGACGGCGTCGGCGTGATCGTCGGGTGACCGGGGAATCATCATGCATACAGGAGGGAACGGCGATGACGACGGCAATCGTCTACTGGAGCGGAACGGGCAATACCGAGGCAATGGCCAAGGCGATCGAGGCCGGCATGCGGGAAAAGGGCGCCGAGACGGCGCTGTTTCAGGTGAATGAAGTGGACGCGGATATCGCGGACCGGTACGGCAAATTCGCGTTCGGCTGCCCCAGCACGGGCGCGGAGGAATTGGATGAGGATGAATTCGAGCCGTTTTTCGCCGCGATCGAGGGCAGGCTCTCCGGCAAAAAGGTCGCGCTGTTCGGCTCCTACGGCTGGGGCGACGGCGAGTGGATGCGCACCTGGCTCGCGCGCGCGAAGGCCGCCGGCGCGGTTGTGTTCGGCGAGGGCCTGATCCAGCTCGAAGCGCCGGACGAGGCCGCGTGCAGGGAGTTCGGCGGAGGGTTCGCGGATTTCTGACGGGGTTAAAATGGGAGCGTGGCAGGGCCATCCCAATGTGCGTCGCGAGCGCGGTCAGCCCTCTTTTGTTGCATAAATATTCATCGCGCGTCGACGGCGGAGACGCTTTCGTCCCCGATCGTCCATTCGATGCCCGTGCACGCCGTCGCCGGCCCCGCGGCGAGCGTGAATTGCGCGCTCCTTTGCCCCGAGTTGATGTCGAGAAGCACTTCCTCGCAGGGGAACGCCATCGGGGAAGCGCTGCAAATCGTAAGCGGATAGGCCGCGCTCGCGCCGGGCGCGTCGCTCGACGCGGCCGTGATCACGACCGACCCGGTTCGGCCCTCCGCGTTCGCGGTGACAACGCCGTCCGCGGAAACGGTCGCGAGCACTCCGTCGGAGCACGCCCAGTCGACGCCGGTTGCGGCGCGGTTGAACGGCTGCACGGTGGCGCGAAGCGCGATGGAATAGCCGCAGGCGAGCTCCGTGAAATCGCCCTCGACGCCGATTGTGACCGTTTCCGACACGACCCTGACCGTGACGAACGCCGAGCGCCCGGAGCCGTCCCGCGCGGTCGCGGTGATCTTCGCGAAACCCGCTTTCACGCCGGTGACGACGCCGTTTTGATCGACGGTCGCGACCTTCTTGTCGCTGGTTTTCCATGTGACGGCCTGGTTGGCCTCAATCGGCAGCGCCCGCGCGCAGAGTTGCACGGTGCGCGTCGTCCATTTGAGGTTGACGACCTGCACCTGCCCGGTGATGGCCTCGCCCGCGCAGGTGATGTCCACCTTCTGAACCCTTGTCCCCTTGTCGAGCACGTCGACGATGTAGGCGCGCTCGACGGGTTCCGCCGCGTCCGTGCCGACCGCCGCCGCGGTCACGACGGCGCGGCCGGCCCTCTTGCCCGTGACGACGCCCGAGGAGCCCACGGAGGCCACGGCGGGATCGCTGCTACTCCACGAAATCGCCCTGTTCGCCGCGCCCGCGGGCAGCACCGAGGCGGAGAGCGCTATGGTCTTTCCGAGCGTCACCGCGTGCGGGCCGGTCACCCCGACCGACTCGGCGGCGGGGCCGACCCGAATCGTCGCGCAGGCGCTCCTGCCGCTTCCGTCCCGCGCGGTCGCGGTGATGCGCGCAGCGCCATTTCCGACCGAGGTGACCACGCCGTCGCTGACCGTCGCGACCGATTCGTCGCCGCTCGTCCACGCGACGGCGCCATAGGCCGTGGCGGGCGAGACCGCGGCGCTCAATGTGAGCGACTTGCCCGCACCGTAGAGGTACAGCGTCGCGCCGCCCGCGACCGGGATGCCGTCGAGCTTGAGGGCGACGGACTTCGCGGCGGAATGGACCTGTACCTCGATTTCACCGGCGACCTTGGAGCCGTCCGCCGCGGTGGCGACGATTTTTGTCCGGCCCGCCCTGACGCCCTTGACGACGCCCTTTGAACTGACCGTCGCGACGCGCTTGTTCATCGACGACCAGGAGATTCCCCTGTTTGTCGCGCTCTCGGGGCCGACCGCGGCGGTCAATTGTGCGGTGCGCCCCGCTCCCAGGTGCAGCACATTCTCGCTGCCCGCGACATCGATGGTCTTGACGTTGCGCTGCACCTTGACGGTGATGCTGGCATATTTCTTCGAGCCGTCCGTCGCGGCGGCCGTGATCTTCGCCGGGCCGGTCGCTCCCGCAACGGGCGTCACGAGGCCGTTTTGATCCACGGTTACGATGCCGTTGTTTGAACTCGTCCAGACGAAGCGCTGCGACGCGTTTACAGGGCTCGCGGCCGCGGAGAGCTGCAACTCCGCCTCGCCGTTGAGGTCGATGATGGCGTCCGCGTGCTCCGGCAGCGCAATCCGGACGCTCTTGACAGCGGGTCTTATGTCGATGGTGATCGAGGCGGTCGCCAGCGAGCCGTCCTTGGCGGTCGCGGTGATCGTGACCTCGCCCGCGCGCAGCCCCTTGACAACGCCGCCGGAGGACACGCCGGCCGTCTTCGGGTCGCTGCTCGTCCACTGGAGCGCGGGATTGCTGACCGGCTCCGGCGTGCGGGCGACCCCGAGCGCCGCGCCGGCGCCGACCGCGAGCTCCTCCGGGCCGGTCAGCCCAAGCGCCTGCGTGCGGCGACCGACGGTCAACAGCCTGAGGGAGTATTTTTTCGAGCCGTCCGTCGCGGTGGCCGTGATATACGCCTTGCCGCCGCCGACGATCCGCACCTCGCCGGTTGCCCTCTTCACCGTGGCGACGGCGGGGTTGCTGCTCGTCCAGACGATGCCCTGCGAGGCATCATCGGGCATCACCACGGCGCCGAACTGCGCGGTCGTCGGGCTGAGCGGGTCGTCGAGGTTGTATTCCAGCGGCGCGTCCGACTGGAACTGCACGGCCGCCGCGGAGGGCTTCACCGCCACAAAATACGTGGCCGTGGCGTTGCCGGATCTGGCCGTGATGGTCGCGGAGCCCTTCTTCACGCCCGTGACGACGCCCTTGGACGAAACCGCCGCGATTTTCCCGTCGCTGCTCGACCAGCTCACGGCCTTGTTCGTCGCGTTCGCGGGCTCGACCGCGGCCGAAAGCGCGATGCTCCTCTTCACGCCGACCTCCTGCGCTCCGCTGATCGAGATGCCGGCCGCTGGCACGACGACGGAAATGCTGACCGACCCGGACTTCTTCGAGCCGTCCCTCGCCGTGGCCGTGATCGTCGCCGTGCCGGGGGCGATCGCCGTCACGAGGCCGTTCCGGTCGACGGTTGCTATACCCGGCTTGCTGCTCTTCCACGCGAGTTCCTGGCTCGCGCCGGAGGGGAAAATCACGGCGGAGAGCTTTTGCGTCTTGTCGCCCTTCGTGAAGTCGATCGGCCCGGCCGCGGACAACCTGACGCCCGTGACGGCCTTCTTCACGGTCACATAGACTTCGCCGACGACCCCGGAGCCGTCGTTTGCGGTAGCCGTGACCCTGATCGGCCCGCCCTCGCGCACACCCGTGACGACGCCCTTTGAGGAGACGGTCACATATCTCCTGTCGGCGCTGTTCCACACCACCGAGCGGTTCGTCGCGTCGGCGGGCAGCGCAACGGGGCTCAATGTCAGCGTTTTCTTGTGGCCGATCTCCGTCGGTCCGGGAAGGGTGATGGATGCGACGCTCCGCTGCACGCGCACGCTGAACGATGCGCTCTTGCGCCGGTCTCCACTCGTCGCGGTCAGCTTGACGGTTCCCGCCCTGCGGCCGGTGACGACAAACGCGCCGCCGACCTCCTCCACGGAGGCGATGCCCCCGTCGGCGCTCTTCAATTCCGCGCCGGAAAGCGCGTTCGCGGGCAGTATCTGAAGCGCGAAAGCCGCCTCGCCGCCGAGTTCGACGATCTCGGTCGCCTTCGCGGGGTTCCCGCCGCGCAGTACGCCCACGCTCTCGCAGGCGGGGTATACGGTGAGCTCGATGCCGCCAGTCGCGCCGCCCGCGTCGGCGGAGGTCGCGGTGATCCCGACGGTGCGCACGCGGTCTGTCGCCTTCGCGGTCACGACGCCCGCGCCGCTGACGGTCGCGGCGCTCTCGTCGGAGCTCCTCCAATAGACGGTCTGCACGGTCGCGTCCACCGGCATAAGCCCGGCGGAGAGTTTGAGCGTGCCGCCCTCGGCCATCCCGGTCGCGCCGGTGACGCTCGCGACGCGTATTTCGCGCACGATGCCGGGAATCGCCTCGCTGAACGGCGCAAACGCCGCCGCGCCGAACGGCGCGAGATGTCCGGTCGGCTCGGCGGTCGGCTCGGCGGATGGGACTTCGGCCGGTTCCGGTCGTTCCGTTGCCTCCCCGGTCGGCTCGTCGGATGGGACTTCGGACGGTTCCGGCTCCGGCTGTTCCGCCGGTTCGCCGATCGGCCCTTCGGAAGGGCCTTCGGTCGGCTCTTCCGCGGGAACCTGCGCCGGATCTTCCGTCGGAACTTCCGCCGGCTCTTCCGCGGGAACCTGCGCCGGTTCCTCATAAGGGGATTCCGCCGCGACAGGTTCCCCCGTCGGCGTCGGCGTTGCCTCCGGCGCGGGCCGCCGGGTCTCCCGCTGCGCGGGCTGCGGAACATCGTCGACCTCGCCGAATGACAGCGGCGGCGGCAGGAACACCATGGCGGCGGCCAGCATCCAGACGAGGCAGCTTTTGAAAAACCTCATGCGTCCAATGCTCCTTGCATGTTGATCCGCTCTCAGGGAAGCGGCAAATGCGGAAAACCCTTTCCTTCGTAAACCCTTCATCGCGCGCCCGGCGCGCATATGGACAAAACGTCGAGGCACTTTTTCTTATTTTACCATAATTCTAATATGAACGCAACCGCATCGACAGGCTTTCATCATGATTTCGTCGCGGGGTCGGAAGGCGTGAAATGCCCTTCCCCCCGGCATCGGCGTGTGCGCGCTTTCTTTGGGGTGGGGGAACGCGAACCGCGCAGAGAACGCGTGCGACAAGCGCACTTCGGCCTGTCGACAGGAAACTCCGGCGTCGCGCGGCACCGCAGGGAGGGCCGCCTTTCCGGATCGCTTCATCTTGTTCCGCGCGTGCCGGAGG
>JAAYZL010000029.1 GCA_012514855.1 Clostridiales bacterium | reverse complement strand
GCGTTCGACTCCGACCCCGAGGAGATCGAGGGCATCGAGAGCGGCGCGCTGAAGGCGCTGGTGCTGCAGGACCCGTACGGCATGGGCTACAAGGGCGTCAACTACGCCTGGGAGAAGTTCAACGGCACCGAGATTCCCAAGGAAGTCGACACGGGCGCCACGATCGTCACGATCGAGAACTTCTACGACGACGCGGTTCAGGGCCTGCTGAACCCGATGCTTCTGAAGATCGACTGATTTAACTTTGCCGCGGGGCGCCCTCCCGGAAAGGAGGGCGCCCCCGGTTCCGGAATCGATGAAGCCAGCCCGACGCTTCGCGCTTCGGGGCGGGTTTCTGCGGCTTCAAGGGATCGGGCCGACCCGCGGTTTGCGGGGCGGCCCGGAAACAATGTCCATGGAGGAGGGGATCGACCGATGCAGACCAACGGCCAGGAACTGGTCAGGCTGGAGAACATTTCGAAGACCTTCCCGGGCGTCAAGGCGCTCGCGAACGTCCACATGACCGTGCGCGCGGGCGAGGTGCACGGGCTGGTCGGGGAGAACGGCGCGGGAAAGTCGACGCTTATCAAGGTGCTGACCGGCGCGCATCAGGCCGACCCGGGCGGCGCGATCCACATCAACGGCGAGAAGTGCGAGATCGCGAACCCCGCGCAGGCGAAGGCGAGGGGCATCGGCGCCGTCTACCAGGACGTGATGATGGCGCCGCACCTGTCGGTGGGCGAGAATTTCTTCCTCGGGAAGCTGCCCAGGCGGGGCATGTTCGTCGACTGGGCGCGCGTCAAGCGGGAGACGAGGGAGTCGCTCCATCAGATCGGCGTCGACATCGACCCCGCGAAGCAATTGAGCAAGCTGACCGTCGGCATGCAGGAGATGGTCGCGATCGGGAAGATCGTGCGCGAAAAGGCGCGCGTGATCATCTTCGACGAGCCGACCGCGCTTCTGACGAACGAGGAGGTCGGCGAGCTCTTCCGATTGATCCGGCGGCTCCGGGAGGACGGCTGCGGCATCATCTACATCTCGCACCGCATGGAGGAGATTTTCCGCATCTGCGACACGGTGACGGTTTTGAAGGACGGCCAGTACATAGACACCGTCGAGGTCGGCGCGGTCGACGAAAACCAGCTGATCGCGATGATGGTCGGCCGCAAGCTCGAGGACATGTACTCGATCGGCCACCCGCTGCCGGGCGAGCCCGCGCTCGAGGTCAAGGGGCTGACCCGGCGCGGCGCGTTTGCGGACGTGTCGTTTCGCGTGCGCAGGGGCGAAATACTGGGCTTTTACGGGCTGATGGGCGCCGGGCGCACCGAGGTCATGCGCTGCGTGACAGGCGCCGACCGGTTCGACAGCGGCGAGATACTGATCGACGGGAAGCCCGTTAGGCTCGCGAGCCCCAAGAGCTCGATCAGGCACGGCGTCGCGTTTCTGACCGAGGACCGCAAGCGCCAGGGGCTGTGCATGAACCAGCACGTCTCCTTCAACATCAACATCGCCTCCTACCAGGCGATCAGCCGCAGGGGGTTTATCAACCTGCGCAAGGAGAGGAGCCGCGCGAACCGGTACGTCGAGGACATCCGCATCAAGACGCCCTCGATCTACCAGAGGGTCAAGAACCTCTCCGGCGGAAACCAGCAGAAGGTCATCGTCGGCCGCTGGCTCGCCTGCCGGAGCAAGGTGTTCATCTTCGACGAGCCGACCGTCGGCGTGGACGTCGGCGCAAAGGTGGAGATCTACCGCCTGTTCGAGCAGCTACTTGAAAACGGCGCGGCGATTGTCGTGATCTCCTCGTATCTTCCGGAGGTCATGGGGCTCTCCGACCGCGTGATGGTGATGTCGGAGGGCAAAATCATGGCGGATGTGCCGCGCGCGGAGTTCTCAAGGGACGGCCGCATGGACGAGGAAAAGCTCGTCCGGCTGGCGTCCGGCCTGAAGGACGACGGAAACTCGAAGGAGTGAAGGATTGTGAATGCAATGGAGCGAAATCCGGCGGAAAAGAAGGCCCGCAGCCTCTCCACATCGTTGATGCTGCTGATCATCCTGGCGGTGATGTTCGTCGCGCTCGGGCTCAGGACCGATAAATTCCTGTCGATCGGCAACATCCAAAACCTGTTCCGCCAGACGGCGATCTACGGCGTCATCGCCATCGGCATGACCTTTGTCATCATGTCCGGCGGCATCGACCTGTCCGTCGGCGCGGTCGTCGGGCTGTCGGGCGTGCTGTCGTCGATGTTCATGAGCGACCGGCTGACGTTCATGTGGTCGATCCCCATGTCGATCATCGTCGCGGTCGTCGCGACGACGTTGATCGGCCTCGTCAACGGCGTGATCATCTTCGACGGCAAGGTTCCGCCGTTCATCGCGACGCTGGGCCTGCAGATCGTCGTGCGCGGGACGATCATGCTGATCACGAACGCGCAGATGGTCTCCGGCATCTCGCGGGCGTTCCGCGATTTTTCGACGCTGACCGTCGCCGGGTTCCCGGCGCTCGGCTGGATATGGCTGGGGGTCGCCGCGCTCTCGATGCTCGCGATCAAGTACACGACGTTCGGCCGGAACGTCTTCGCCATCGGCTCGAACACCGAGGCCGCGCGCCTGTCGGGCGTCAACATACGGATGACGACCTACGGCGTATACATCGTCTGCTCGTTTCTGTGCTCGGTCGCGGGCGTCATGATGACCGCCAGGCTCGGAAACGGCGTGCCGACCGGCGGCATCGGCTACGAGACCGACGCGATCGCCGCGGCGGTCGTCGGCGGCGCGTCGCTCTCCGGCGCGGAGGGCTCGATCATCGGCACGGTGCTGGGCTCGCTGATCATGGCGACGCTTCGAAACGGCGGCAACCTGATCGGCATCAACTCGCACCTGCAGGAGATACTGATCGGCCTTCTGATCGTGCTCGCGGTGCTGCTCGACAAGCGGAGGAGGAAATAATGAAGTACAGAAGGGTTCCGCGCATCGCGGAGGAGCTGTCCGTCATCGGCTTTGGCTGCTGGTCGGTCGCGGGGTACAACTGGACGGACGGCTCGACGAGCGAGTCGACGCGCGCGGTGCACGCGGCGATCGACATGGGC
>JAAYZL010000243.1 GCA_012514855.1 Clostridiales bacterium | reverse complement strand
TTCCTCGGACGCCGAGAGCGGGTAGCGGATGTCCAATTGCGCGGTCATGCATGCGCCGTCGTAGCGCAATATGCCCAGGTTGCACGTGAGCTTGCCGGACAACTCGTCCTCGAGCGCGATGCCGAGCCCCTTGCCGTCGCCGGAGAGCCCGATCATGTCCGCGAGAGCTGTAATCGCCTCCCTGCCGCCGCCGCCGGCCCCGAGCTCCTTCAGCGCGACCAAGAGCATCCCCGCCGCGTTGACGCCCAAGTGCGGCGTGCTCGCGTGCGCGGACAGCCCCGCGGCCGCGATCTCCGCGAGCCCCGCGGCGATCGGCTCGACCGTCAGCCTGAACCCATGCGCGCGGTTCAACGCCTCGAGCGACGCGCGGATCTCCTCGACGGACGCGCCGCCTGTGCCGACGACGGCCTTCGCAAAGCCCGGCACGACGTTCGGCCGCTCGCCGGCGAAAAGCTGGTGCACCGGGATCCGCGCGCCGCCCTCGCCCCCGGTGTTCTTCGAGAGCAGGATGCCGATGCCGCCCTTTTCGATATTGATGACCGGGAACTCCGCGTCCGGCGAAAAGCCGTAGTCCGGCGAGGCCGTCCGCGCCATGTAGTGGCGCATGTCGGCCATGCCGCTCTCCTCGTCGCAGCCGAGGATGAGCCGGACGGCGTCTTTCAGCTCGATGCCCGCGTCCCGCACACAGCGCAGAGCGTACAGCGCGCCGAGCGCCGGGCCCTTGTCGTCGATGACGCCGCGGCCGATCAGGTTTCCGTCGCGAACCGTCAGCGCGAACGGCTCGGCCGTCCAGCCTTCTCCGGCGGGCACGACGTCCAGATGGCAGAGTATGCCCATCGTCTTTTCGCCGCCGCCCATCGTGACGTCGCCCGCGTAGCCGTCGAAATCCCGGGTTTCAAAGCCGTACCTGCGCGCGTCCGAGAGCGCGAGGTCGAGCATCTTCCGGTTTTCGATTCCGAACGGCGCGCCGTCCCTCGCCGCGCCCTTGACCGACGGAACGCTCAGCCACCGGGCGAGGTCCTGCAAAAATTCGTCCCTGCGCGCCTCGATCAGCGCGTCGAGCTTCTCGTAGTTCATGGTTGCCCTCCTAACACATGTCGATCGTCGGCGTGCGGTACCGCAATTCCGCCTGCCGACCCGAAAAACCTTCGGTTTTTCTGATCTGTCCCGTTCCATTATAAGGATTCGCAATCGCGTGTCAATCTTGCGGATGCAAAAATTTCCATACGGATTCCGCGACGGCCCGCGGCAAGCCGGGGACCTTGGCGATTTCGTCGACGGAGGCCGCCCGAAGCGCCTCGACGGACGAAAAGTGCGTGAGGATCGCGCGCTGCCGCTTCTCGCCGACGCCGGGGATGTTCCCGAGCGCGCTGGCGACCGATCGCCTTGCCCGGAGCGCGCGGTGGTGCGTGATCGCGAAGCGGTGCGCCTCGTCGCGAAGCCTTTGGATCATGTGAAGCGCCGGGCTCGCGCGGTCGAGCAGCAGGCTCTCGTCGCGGTCGGGCAATATGATCTCCTCGATGCGCTTCGCGAGCCCGAACATCGGGATCGCGAACCCGGCCTCCCCCATCGCCTCGAGCGCCGCGTTGAGCTGCCCGCGGCCGCCGTCGATCAAGATCAGGTCGGGAAGCTCGCCGAACTTGCCGTCCGGCTCCCTGAGCGCGTGCGAGAGGCGCCGCGAGAGCACCTCCTTCATCGACGCGAAGTCGTTCGCGCCCTCGACGGTCTTGATGCGGAAGTGCCGGTACTCCTTCTTCGCCGAGGCGCCGTCGATCATGACGACCATCGAGCCGACCGACAGCGCGCCCTGCGTGTTCGAGATGTCGTAGCCCTCGATCCTGCGCGGGTAATTTAAGAGCCCGAGCGCGCGCTGCAGCTCCTCCGCGGCGCCCGTGGTGCGGTCGCGGCTTCGGGAGAGCTTCTTCCTGCGCTTCTCGGCCTCGTCGCGCGCGTTTTTCTCGGCCATCTGGACGAGCCTGCGCTTGTCGCCGCGCATCGGCGACAGTATGTACGTCCGCCGCCCATGCACCTCGGTCAGCAGCTTCTCGAGCACGTCCACTTCCGGCGGCTCGGCGGACAGGATCAATTCCTGCGGCGGCATATTCCCCTCGCCGTAGTATTGCAGAATAAATTGCAGCAGCGCCTCGCCCGGGAGCTCCGCGCCGCCGCCCTCGAGGACGTAGTGCTCCGAGCCGATCAGCCGCCCCGAGCGGACGAACAGCATGTTGATGACCGCGTCCATCTCCTCCGGCACGACCGCGATCACGTCCTGGTCGACGGCGTGCGTCGAGATCGCCTTCTGGCGCTCCATGACCGCCTCGACCGCCTGTATCCGGTCGCGGTAGACGGCCGCGCGCTCGTAGTTCAGCTCCCTCGCGGCCTCGGACATCCTGGCCTTCATCTCCGAGAGCACGGGCTGGTACTTTCCCTGCAGAAACTCGATCACGCGGGCGATCAGGTCGTGGTATTCCTCCTTCGGGACGAGGTTCGCGCACGGGCCCAGGCACTGGCCGATCTGGTGGTGGACGCAGGGGCGCGTCGGCCGGTCCGGGCGGATCACGCGCTCGCAGGTGCGTATCGGGAAGACCTTCCGGACGACGTCGAGCACCTCGCGCACCGCCGTCGCGCCCTTGTACGGGCCGAAGTACTTCGCGCGGTCGTTCTGCTGCCGCCGAACGAGCTCGACGCGCGGAAAGTCCTCCGAGAGGTCGATGCGCAGGTACGGAAAGTGCTTGTCGTCCTTGAGCAGGACGTTGTACTTCGGCCGGTAGCGCTTGATGAGGTTCAGCTCCAGCGCCAGCGCCTCCATCTCGCCGTCGACGAGCACGATGTCAAAGTCGTCCACGTGCTCGACCATCGCCCGGACCTTCGGCGAGTGCCCGCGCGAGGACTGGAAATACTGCCGGACGCGGTTTTTCAGGTTGACCGCCTTGCCGACGTAGATGATCTGCCCCCCGGACTTCATCAGGTAACAGCCCGGCGAGTCCGGCAGATTTTTTAGCTTCAGCGAAAATTCCTCGGAGCGCATATGATTATCCTATCACTTCAATCGCCTTTTTGAGCGCCTTCTGCGCGATCGGCGCGGCGACGGTTCCGCCCGCGCCGCCCC
>JAAYZL010000242.1 GCA_012514855.1 Clostridiales bacterium | reverse complement strand
GTGCTGGACCTGCTCGACGCGCGCATGTTCGAGATGCAGCGCGAGCTCAACATGATCAAGCCCGGCGGCTTCACCGACCGCATCTGGTCGCTCGACCGCAGGCTGTATCGGCGCGGGGATCGCCCGGCGAGGCAGGCGGCGGCAGCGGCGGACGCGGCGGAGGGGGCGCCCGCGGACGACGGGGAAATGTAAATTTGTATTTTCCAATGCATAGACCTTGACAAAATGCCCCGTCCGAGCTACAATATACAAGCGCTTTGAAAACGCATGTGCCTGTAGCTCAGCCGGATAGAGTGTTTGGCTACGAACCAAAAGGTCGTGGGTTCGAATCCCTCCAGGCACGCCAGGACGGGGCCCCGGAAACGCTTGATTTATAAGGGTTTTCGGGGTTCTTCTTTTCTTCGGCTGACCGCCGATAGCACGCAGAACACCGCAAAATATCAAAGAATTTTGGAAAGATGCAGGTCAAGCCCGCGGTATTCCCGGCAGGCCGTGCTTGCCATCGGATTCCCAACGTGCTATAATGTAAGCAATAACAACCGACGAAGAAAGGGGTTTCCGCATGAACGAAGACACCAAGCTGATCCTGAACAAACTGGACGCAATGCAAGAGCGAATCAACGCCGGATTCGAGAACATTGAAGGCCGTCTCACAAAGATGGCTGTCGATATCAAGAGCACAGGAACCTACGCGGAACAGGCGGCATTGTTCGCCGGCGACCTGTTCGACAGAGTCATCGCCGAAACCGACGAACGGCTCAAGAAGCTCGAAGCGAACTAACCCAATACCGCAACGGAACCGAGTTTGACTGCTCGGTTTTTTTGCACCCATTTTCAAGGGTTGGGCGATTTTGTTGCCAGTGGTTGCCAACTGTGATATACTTGCGCTGATATGGGGGCGCCGCGGATGGACAATCTGATCTTCGAGCGCGTCTGGCAGGACGAGCATCTCTTCGAACTTGAAGTGACCGCGCAGTCGGAGCATGTCAGGGCGCGAACCCAAACCTATTGTTCGGAAGAGGCCATTTCACTGCTGTCAAAAATCTTGGCGGCTTTTCCGCGATCCCGGAACGACAGTTACCTGTGGGAGAACGGCGATGAAGGCGACGGGTATCCGCCCTTTATCTCGCTGCGATTCTATTGCAAAGACGCCGCCGGGCACATCGGCATCGAGGTTTTCATGGAAATTGACGATGGGGAATCCCTGAACAGGCATCGCTGTTGTTTCGCGCTTTCCACCGAAGCCGGCATGCTCAACCGCTTCGGCAGAGCGCTCAAGCACATCAACGAGCCGGTCGTCGGCACAAAGATCGAATTGCAGCTTCGGGATTGACGTGAAACCCGCCCATTGCGTCTACTCCCTCTCATCCTCCCCCTCCAGCCCCCCGCGCAGCGTAATCCCCGGCGGCGCGATTTCCCCCCTGCGCTCGTGCGCCCTTTTGACCTGCCGGGCGTGGCGCACCGACAGCTCGTGCGTGACGCGGATGCGGCGGATCAGTTCCGTGACGACCTGTTCGAGCTCCTTGCCCTCCCTGTAGTCGGCCTCGATCGCGAAGTCGGCGCGGCCCTGCCTGAGCAGGTCGTCGGCGATTTCGGTGTCGCCCGGCGCGTGCACGGCGATCGAGTAGCCGCCCTTCAGCTTCGTCATCTTCATGCAGGGCACGTCCGTAAAGCCGTCGCCTATGTAGATCATGTTCGAAAACGGCACGCGGCGCATGTATTCCGGCGTGAAGGCGTTGAGGTCGCGGTCGTTCGTCACGTCGAGTATGCCCTTGTTGACGCGAAACAGGTACTGCGTCTTGGACGTGTAGTTGACGGCGGTCGCGGGCCAGACGGGGCGGCCGGCCTCGTCGTAGCAGAACGACGCCGCGAACACCGCCTTGAACTTGCCGCCGATCGAGGAGCCCTCGATGATCTCCAGGAGCCCGGACGAGATGATGTAGTGCTCGACGGCGACGCCGTTTCTCCGGCCGATCCCGTTGACGCGGTCGAACCACGTATCGACGCCCGGAAAGAACTCGACGCCCGCGCCGAGCCGGTTCAGCGCCTCGCGGGTCAAATCCATCGTGCCCTCGGCGGCCTTTTGCATCATGTACATGTAGGCGAGTATGCCGTCCATCTGGCTCCGGAGCGCGAGCTCGCGGCAAAGGCTCCAGAACTCGTCCGGCCGCATGTTGATGCCGGGCAGGAAGCTGTATTCCTGCATGTCCTTGGGCGACAGCGTCTTGTCAAAGTCGTAGATGAGCGCCACGATCGGCCGATCCATCGAATCCCTCCCCCGAAAAAAACGGCGGGAAGCACGCAATGCGCTTCCCGCGGGTGCTGCGGTCAGGCCGCCGGCTGTTCGTTCGGCACGAGCGCCGGCTCAACCGCGAGGTCCGGCGTCGGCGCGGGCGTCGGCGTCGGCGCGGGCGTTGGCGTCGGCGCGGGCGTGATCCTCGCGTACCGCGTCATCGGCGCGTCGTCGGAGTAGAGCAGCGCGAGCATCCCGGGGTCCGCGATGCCGTTCTGCTCCAGCGCCGCCTCGGACTGGAACACCTTGACCGCGGTCTGCGTGTCGTTGCCGAACGTGCCGTCGATGCCCTCCTTCAGGAAGCCGAGGTCGAACAGCCGCTGCTGCATCTTCTTCACGTCCTCGCCCTTGTCCCCCTTGGCGAGCTTCTTGTACGGGATCGGCGTCGCGGTCGCGGCGGCCTCGGTCGGGAGCACGAAATCCACCTTTTCGCCGCCCAGGATCGCGGTCAGTTCCGCCGCGGTCTTGGCGGCGGTCAACTGCGCGATCGATTCCCGGACGACGTCCCAGCGTTGCTCGGACTTGGCGATCACCGCGGCGTCGACGGTTCCGCGCATGTCGAACACGTCCATCGACACGGCGCTTCCGATGTTCGTCTGGATCGCCGAGAGCGCGTCGACAAACAGCCGGTCGTTGACGCCCGGCTCGGCGGGGACGAGCGCCCTGACCTGGTCGGCGTCGGCGTTCAGCTTCGCCGTCCAGCTCGTCAGGTCGCCGGTCTCGGCCATCGAGAGGATCGAATCGACATACGCGGTGTCCGCGTGCTCGTTGATGAGCTTCACGCCTTCATCGTAGACGGTCAGCGTCACGCCCTCGATCGGCGCGCCGCCCTTCTGGATGTCCGTCACGCGGTCGTAGAGCAGCTTGCCGCCGACAAACAGCACCGCCAGCACCGCCAGCGCGCCCGCGATCTTCGCGACGAGCCGGAGCGTCGCGCGCGGGTCGTATTGGAGAGGCTCGCCCTCGTCCTGGGCGTCCCGGAAGACCTCCTCGCGGACCTCCTCGTAGGGCACGGTCTCATTTTCGCCGTAGACCTTCTGCCTGCGCCCCCGGCGCGAGCCGCGCTCGGTCGACGCCTCGAGCTTTTCGACATATTCCGTCACGTCGCGGCTGATGCCGGCGCGCCCCTCGGACACGATCGGCCGGGACCGGAGCTGCGACAGGTCGAAGTCGTCGATGCCCGCGTCCTCGCCGCCGTCGAACATCTCGCGCACGAGCGGGTCCTCGTCGAGGCCCGCGCGGGCCTGCGCGTCCTGCTCGTAGCCGACCGCCGCGCGCACGTCCCTGCGGATTCCCTCCGGAACGGACGCGCCCTCGTAGACGGGGCGGTAGGTCGTGCGCGCATCCGCGTCGGCGCCGGCCTGCATCTGCTCGTCCACCCCGGTGTAGGTCGTGCGCGTGTAGGGCAGCGCGTCCTCGCGGGAAGTGCCCCCCGGCGCGATCCTCGGCTGCGCGGACGTATACGGAACCCCCTCGAACCGGCTCTCGCCGACCGCCTGCCCGCACGAACAGGCCTCGGCCGCCGGGTTCAAGGTCTTTCCACATTTGGAGCAAAACATGAAACGTCCTCCCTCAGATGCCGCCCGGATACCCCGGGAAACATGATACACCTATGCTATTGTACATGATAAAGCGGCAATATGTCCCCGTCAAGGATATTCTTATGACTTTCCTCGGACAAATGTCCGATTTCCTTCACAAACGGTTCGTCATGTTCGGCACGATCTCGCCGTCGCCGCGCCGGATCGCCTCGAAGATCTCGGAGGCGGTCTCGACCGGATAGGGGAAGCGCATCGCGCCGTCGAGTATGTGCACGGCGTTGTGCGCGTCGGCTCCGGCGACGCCGGGGATGCCGTAGCGCTTCGCGAACTTCAGCGCCTGCACGTCGAACGACGGGTCCATGTGCCTTCCGTTGAACACCTCGACCGCGTCGAGGCCCAGCGGATCGGGCTGGAACTCGGGAATGTAGCTGGCCTTGCGGAACGGGTGCGCGTGCGAGACGAGCCCGCCGGCGGCCTTCACGCGCCGGAGGTACTGCGCCTTCGACAGCAGCGCGATGTCCCGGTTTTTGACGAGGAACTGCTCGTCGAGGCCGTAGGTCAGGTATTCGGGGCCGTCGGTGTAGGTCTCCCAGCCCGAAAGCACCTTGAGCCCGATCAAGTCGCCCGCGGCCTTCGCCTCGCGGTAGCCCGCGAACAGCCCGTCGACCTGCTCGTCCCACGGGATGTCGTAGGGCACGTTGATGTTCGCGTTGAAGAAGTGATCGGTCACGACGATCAGGTCGTATCCGGCCTCCTTGCAGGCGCGCGCCATGTCCGCGCCGCCGACGCGCCCGCAGCGGCTCGATTCCGCGGTGTGCAGGTGAAGCTGCACGTAGAAGTCCCGGTCTTTCATGTTCCCGTCCTATCTGCCAGTACCGCCACGAGCATTTCATCCTCGGTGAGCCCGGCGTGCTGCCCGATCAGCGTATACGGCACGCGCCCGTCCGGGAGCGTGAACCGGAAGTAGCGCGTCCCGACGGCGACGCCCAGGTAGTCGCCGAGAAAATCGTCGAACTTCGGGTGCTCGACGCCGCGCCCGAACAGAGCGCTCCTTCGCGCCTCCTCGCGCGAAAACAGCAGGAAGTCCCGCCCGCAGGTTTTCCGGAACGCGTCCTCGAACGCGGCTTTCCGGTGGTGCTTTACGGAAAACGCCGACGCGCGCGGCTCGATCGACGGCGGGATCACGAGCGGCTCGAGAAGCTCCGGGATTTTCGCGACGTCGACGGCCTCGTCCGTGTCGATCATGCCGTGGTCGGAGGTGATGATCAAAAGCGCGTCGCCGAGCCGCTCGCGGAGTTTTGCAAGCGCCCGGTCGAGCGCGCGGAACTCGGCGGCGGCCTCCCTCGAGCCCTCGCCGAAGTCGTGCATCTTCGCGTCCGGCTGGTTCCAGTACGCGAGCGTGAAGCTCCTGTCCTCCCCCTGCGAGATCGCCGCGAGCGCGTCCGCGACGCCCTGAAAATTCGACACGCGGTGGCGCCGATCCGCGCCCTTTTCGGAATACGAGTCGAACGCGCAGATCGCGTGCGTACTGCAGCGCCCGGCGAGCCTGTCGAACACCGTCTCGTAGGGCATGAGCGAAGGCGCCGGCGGCGGGCCGTCGACCGGGCGGTCGGTGTAGTAGGTCCTGCCGAGGAACGCCACGACGTCGGCGGCGTATTCCTTCATATGGAGGTGCCAGCCGAGCCAGCCCGATTCATAGGCCGACAGCCCGCAGTAATACGCCGTGGTTGCGGCGGCGGTCGTCGGCGGGAAGATGCTCGTAACCGTCGCGATTTCATGCGACCGCAGGTACGAGTCCTTCGAAAGCGCCCGCTCGAGCGGCAGCTTGCCCATGCCGTCGAGCAGCAGGATCATCACGTGCCGGGGGTTCGTCGAAAGCAGATTGTCGAGCTCCGGGAGCGGCGGGTAATTCGCCTCCGCGCCGAAATGGCGGAGGCACGACGAGATCGTCGACAGGATCGACCGGTCGTAGTCCGGATAGACGATTTTATTCACAGCTTCGACCGCGAGGATTCGAGCCTTCGGAGCGCCTCGTCGCGCCCGAGCAGGTACGCGATCTCGACCGCGCCGCCGGGCGTCGACGCCCTGCCGGACAGCGCGATGCGCAGCGGCCAGAGCACCTGCCCGGTCTTCATGCCGGTTTTGGGAATCCTCTCCATGATCGCCGCGTGCAGATTTTCCTCCGTCCAGTCGGAAACGCCCTCGAGCACGGGCTTCATCGCCTCGAGCGCGGTTTTTGCGATTTCGGGGTCGGTCTTCATCTTCCTGTGCGTGTAGAGCTCATTGTCGAATTCCGGCATCGCGGCGAGGAAATCGATCATCTCGGGGATGCGGTTCAGCACCTCGGTGCGGCTGTTGAGCAATTCCGCGATCCTGCGGAAGTCGAATTTCGCGGGGTCGAGAGCCCTCTCGAGCCACGGCGTCGCGAGCGTCAAAAACTCCTCGAACGGCAGCTT
>JAAYZL010000241.1 GCA_012514855.1 Clostridiales bacterium | reverse complement strand
CGCAGCATTCCACCTTGAACGCCCAGTCCACCGGCTCGGCCCCCAGGGCCCGCATCAGCGTCTCCATCGTCGTCGGGTTCTCCGGATCGTCGAACCCCACCACGTTCCCCGGCCGAACCAGCAGGCACCCGTAATAGCACGCCAGCTTCAGTCCGCGCAAAGGCCGCGTCACCTTGCTTTTTACCAACTCCGGCGCCAGTCCCATGAGCAATTGCATCGGGTTGATGAAGTCCGCCGCAAGCGTCGGCGCCGATCCCATCACCTCCCGCACCTGGGCCTGAAGCTCCGCCGACTCCCGCAGCGCGTTCCGCGCCACGATCTGCCGGTTCAGGCACGACGCGCACGGCGTCAATACATAGTCAAATCCCTGTCGGTCCGCCAGCACCTGGTTCCGCGCCGGCAGCAGCAGCGAAAGGGCGTGATTCGTCGCGTGCGCCGAACTTGCCCCGCAGCAGTTCCAATCCTCGACTTCGCACAGCGTCAAGCCCAGCAGATCGCACATCTTCCGCGTCGAAATATCGAATTCCTTCGCCGTCCCCCCCAGCGAGCAGCCTGGATAATAGCCGATCTTCTTGCTTGCGTCGATCTTCACCTCGCGCCGAGGCGCCGCCTTCACCTTCCCCGGCCGCCGCGGCGACGCCGACTCCCCGCGTCCGCCCGCGTCCGCAATCGCGAAGATCTTGTCGATCTCCCCTTTCGCCTTCACCTGCTCCCCGCCCGTGATCATCGAGAGGGGATTGATCTTCCCCTGCAGCATCATCTTGATCCCGGCGTCCACGTCCTGCATGAACGTCCCCGTCCGCAGCTTATAGCTGTTGACCAGCGCCAGTTCCTGCAAACGCCCGTTCTTCCGCACCGTGTTCAAAAACGAAATATGGAAGGCCTCGACCCGCTTCCGTGACCGATTCGGACAGCGGATCCCCCGTTCAATGGCCATCGCCCGCAGGGCGTCGATCGTCCCCGCGATATCCAGACTCTGCGGGCACCGCGCCGTGCAGGTCTGGCAGCCCAGGCAATACCACAAGGCCTCGCTCGTCAATGCCTCCTCGATCTTCCCCGCCTGCACCAGCCGCATCAGCCGGCTGGGCGGGCGGTCCATCTTCGAGCCCGCCGGGCATCCGGCCGTGCATTTCCCGCACTGGTAACAGCAGGCAAAATCGTTCCCCGTCGCCCGCGATAATTCTTTCTGAGGTCCCGGCAAGGACGCTGATTTTGTTTCTGACACTCCGTTTGCCTCGCTTACTCCACAAAAAGAGGTAAGAGCCTGAGCCGAAAATTATGAGGTTGAAAGATACCGTATTCTACACCCCCGAATCCCGCTTTTCCATGGTGAACAGATGAAATTCTGCCCCCATTATTGTATTTTCATCCGAAAACGCCGGGCAGGAATCGGAAGCGCCCCCCTGAACGGTTGCCCCGAAGCTACGTCCCGTTCGCGCGTGTCCGTTTCTTCGCCGCATGAAGTCGCGTCGGCGGACCGTGGTGGCCGTTGAACTCACCGTTCGTCCGACGAAGGTGCGGAACGCGTTTGCCGACGACCTTGTGCGCATGTTTCTGAATGAAGTCCGCCGCCGCATGAACGTCGTCCGTCACCTCGAACAGCAGCAGGTCTTCGGCGTCAATCGTCTTATATTGCCGCAGAAGCGTCTTTTCCATGAAGTCGTGCAGCCCGGACCAGAAGTCGCTTCCGATACAGACCACCGGAAACCGCGGGCTTTT
>JAAYZL010000240.1 GCA_012514855.1 Clostridiales bacterium | reverse complement strand
CAGCCGCCGTACATCACGCTGTCGGCGCCGCCGTCCGCGCGGCGGAACACGGGCCTCCGGTTGAAGCCGACCGCGGCGTATTCCTGCGCGCAACTGACCCCGCCGGAGGTGCGGCTCCCCCACGCGCAGAGGATCGCGCCCGCGATCCTTTCGACCGCGAACAGCGTCGCCTCCTCGCCGACGAGCAGATCGCCCGGCAATTCGAGCGGCGGGACGCCGTCGCCGAGCGCCGCGCGGAACCGCTCGCGGAACGCGTCGCACTCAAAGCTCGTGGAGTTGTGCGTGTGGATGCAGCTGAATGTGATCGCGTCCGCGTCGAGCCCGTCCGCGCCGCCGACCGCCCGCCGAATCCGCTCCGCGAGCGCCTCCGAAATGAACACCATGTCCAGCGACACCATCACGCAGTGCCTCTCCCCCGACGAGATCGCGAGCGCGGTCGCGGTGACCGGGTCGTGCACGTATTTCGAAACGCGCGGATAGAGCTGCCCCTCGAGCATCACCGGGCGGTCCGGCGTGATGGACTCCGACGCCCATCCGATTTTCAGAGTTTCCCGCATATCTATATTCCTCCAGCCTTCGCGTTCGGGGCGGGCGCGGTCGACTCGCGCGCGATCAACTTCGACTGCAGCGCGACCCTCTGCACGACGTGGTCGATCGGCTTCTGGACGCTGTCCATCAGGAGTTTCACGGCGACGACGCCCATGTGGCTTCCGGGGTTCGTGACGGTCGTGAGCTTCACGGGCATGTAGTCGCCCAGAATCGTGTCGTCGACGCCGACGATCGACATGTCGCGCGGGATCGAGAGCCCCGCCTCCTGCATCGCGCGCATCGCGCCGAAGGCGATCTGGTCGTAGCTGGCGATGACCGCCGTGGGAAGCTCCTTTTCCTGCAGGAGCTCCTTCGCGCGCAGGTAGCCGCCGAGCTCGAACCGCTCCGCGCCGCGCTTCACAAACCGCGGGTCGAGCGCGATCTCCTTCTGCCGGCAGAGCTCCACCAGCGCGCGGTAGCGTATGTCCGACGCGTATTCGCCGACGTAGCCGATCCTCTCGTGGCCGAGCGCGAGGAGGTGCTCGAGCGCCTGCCGCATAACGCTGTTGCTGTCGACGAAGATCGTGTCGACGTAGGCGAGCAGGTTCGCCTCGGTCAGGACGACCGTCGGCAGCGTGCACGCCGCGAGGCGCCGCTCGTCGACGCCGGGGATGCCGCTCAGAATCACGCCGACGATGTCCTGCTTGAGCATCTCCCCAAACGCCGCCATGATCTTCTCGGTGTCGAACCCGGAGAGCATCAACAGCGCCGCGTAGCCGAGCTTTCCGATCTCCTTCGTGATCGCGTGCGCGATCTCGGCGTAGTAGTGGCTGCGCACCTCCGGCAGAATCACGCCGATCGAGCGCGCGTTCAACTGGTCGAGCTTGCGGTAGCGGTAGCCGACCTCCTGCGCGACCAACTGCACATGGCGGATCGTGTCGCGGCTGATGTCCGGGGCCTCCCTGAGCGCGCGGGACACCGTCGACACATTGAGCCCCGTTCGAATGGCGATGTCGCTTAACTTCGGCACGGTCATCCTCCCCCCGGTCGTTTTTTCCGAAAGTATTTTCAGAAAAGATCCCTTCCTTCTGCGCGAATTATTGCACACAAGTCCCGGCCTGTCAAGATTTTGGGGGTGCGCCCGCGGCCGAAACAATTTCCGATCGAGGAAAAATAAAAAAGCGCCGGGCGGCGCTTTGTCAGCGGTGCGCTTGTCCGCGCTCCCTCCGGGCGCGGACGCTCTCCACGATGCCGTGGATCAGCGCGATCAAGAGCAGGAGCGCGGCCACCAGCGCGAGAAGCAGTTCGAAGTCCGGCGCGGAGGGGGACTGCTCCTCCCGGGCGGGGACGGACGAAGCGAGAAACGCGTCGACGTCCTCGACGAATCGCGCGAGCGCCGCCGGGTACTCCTTGACCGCCAAATGCGCCTCCGCGCCCCCGACGACCGCGGCCTTCGCGGGCTCGCCGAACAGCTCCCGCGCCGCGCCCTTCAGGTGGAGCGCCCAGTTGCCCGCGCCGATGTCGACGACGAACAGCACGCCGTCCATCCGCTCGCCGTAGCCGTAGCCGCCCTCGTTGTAGTATTGGCGGCAGAACTCGATGAGCTCCTCGCCGCCGGTGCCGTCGACGGT
>JAAYZL010000239.1 GCA_012514855.1 Clostridiales bacterium | reverse complement strand
GTGTTCAAGCACGTGCCGGAGCGCAAGACCTCGATCCTCCTGCGCGGCTTCGACGACGAGTTCATGGTGCCGCACTCGCGCCACACGACGATCCGGCGCGAGGACGTCGAGGAGGTCGAGGCGCTCAAGATCCTCTCGTCGTCCGAGGAGGCCGGCGTGTACGCCGTCTCGACGAACCGCGGCCGGCAGATCTTCGTGACCGGCCACCCGGAGTACGACGCGGAGACGCTCAAGCGCGAGTACCTGCGCGACAAGTCGGCCGGGCTGCCGATCGAGGTCCCGAAGAACTACTTCCCGGACGACGACGATTCGCAGCCGCCCAACGTCTCCTGGCGCAGCCACGCGAACCTGCTCTACTCGAACTGGCTCAACTACTTCGTCTACCAGACGACGCCCTACGACATCAGCACGATCCAATAGGAGGCCGCGATGAGACGGGTTTGCGCTGTTTTGCTCGTGCTCCTGCTGGCGGCTCTGCCTGCGGGACGCGCCGAGGGGGACTTTTTGTGGCTCGACGGCGACTTCCACAGCGCCGAGTCCGATGACGTCATCCAGCGGGAGGAGAGCGGCATATACGGCTACTCGAAGAACGTCTCTTGGACGGAATTGCAGCTCTCCTGCACCGGCTACCGGAAGGCGGACATGGTTCTAAGCCTCGAGGAGCTGCTCGCGGGCGCGTCCTCTGTCGAGGCGCTTCCGGACGTGTCCGTCGGCGATTATCCCGCGCAGCGCCGGCGCTTTGTGCGCGCGTCGGAAGGGGAGGAAACCCGATGGGACATGCTGCTGGTCGACGCGGGCGAGTTCTCCTACGGCGTCAGCCTTCTGATTTCCCTCGAGCGCGCCGAGGACTACGACGAGCGGATCGAGCGGGTCATCGGCGCGCTGTCGCTCCGGGACGCGCCGCGGGATAACCTTCCGATGCTGACGGCGGACCTCTCGGGATTTGAACTCGAAGTGGATGAGCTGTACACGTACAAAACCGTGGAACCCTCCCGCTCGATCCTGTATCTCCTCGGAGGCAAGCGTCCGATTTCCGCTGCCGTGATACGCAGCGTCTTGGAGGAAGACGAATTCCCCGCCGACTCAAGCTCCTTCGAATCCCTGCGGGAATCGTTCCTCGATGACGGCGCGAAAGGCCTGACCGAGATCGAGATCGAGCCCGTCTCCGGCTTTCCGGCCGAGCGCTGGCGCTACACGCACACCATGCCCAGCGGCATAACCTACCGGACGGACGCCGTGTTCGTGATCGCGGACAGCTGGGCGTATATGGCGATGGTCGACCTGGGCACCGAGCCGACGCCGGAGTATGAAGAGATCGTCGAAAATCTGATACACTCGCTGCACATCGCATGAGGCTGGGAGCATCCGTCAACAATGACTGTGAGGTGAGAGGCATGCGCATTGAGAGCGTGAGCATCTGGGGGGATTCCATCGGCAAGGGCATCGTGTACGACGAGCAGCGGGCCCGCTACGCGATCTGCCGCGACAACTACGCGATGCGGCTCAAACGGGAGGGCTTCCCCGTCGAGAACCATTCGATGATGGGCTTTACCGTCTGCCAGGCGATCGAGAAGCTCGACGAGAGGGACATGCGGCCCGGCGGCGTCGCCGCGATCGAGTTCGGCGGCAACGACTGCGACCTCGACTGGAAGGCCGTCAGCGAGGCGCCCGACGACTATCACGAGGCGCGCACCCCGCTCAACGTGTTCAAGGACACGCTTTCGAGCATGGTCAAGCGCGTGCGCGCGTTCGACATGCGGCCGGTGCTCGTCGTGCCGCCGCCGATCGACGCGGAGAAGTATTTCCTGTGGATCTCGAAAAACCTGAACCCGAAGGCGATTTTGAAATACCTCGGCGACGTGCACCACATCTACCGCTGGCAGGAGCGGTACGCGCTGGCCGTCGCGGAGATCGGGAACCGGCTCAACTGCACGGTCTTGAACCTGCGCGACGCGTTCCTCGCGGCCAGGGATTTCAAGGCGCTTCTGTGCTTGGACGGCATCCACCCGAGCCTCAAGGGGCACGAACTTATCTGGAGGGAGGTCAACGCGCTGATCGCGGCGGCCGCAACGCAATAATGAAGTACACCGATATCGTCTTCGACATCGACGGAACCCTTCTCGACACGGCGCTCGCCGACCTCGTGGGCCTCCGGGAGGCGCTTTTGCAGGCGACGGGCGTCGAGCACACGATCGAGGAACTGTACCCCGCGCTCGGCGTCCCGAGCCGCGACATCCTCGAAAAATACGGCGTCCCGGAGCGCGACCTCCCCCGCTATGAAAACCTCTGGAACGAGGCGATGTACCGGAATTTCGAGTCGGTCAAGGTATTCCCCGGCATCCGCGAGGCGGTCAAGCGGCTGAAGGAGCGGGGCTTCCGGCTCGGCATCGTGACCTCGAAGACGCGCCGCGAATACGCGAACGAGTTCCCGCAGTTCGGCGTCGATAAGTTCTTCGACGTGATCGTCACCGCGGACGACACGGTCGAGCACAAGCCCTGCCCCGAGCCGCTTTTAAAGTACCTCGAGCGCGCCGGGGCGAACCGCGAGCGCGCGCTCTACATAGGCGACAGCATACACGACCTGCGCGCCGCAAAGGCCGCGGGCGTCGACTTCGCGCTGGCCGAGTGGGGGCTCAACTGCGCGGAGCCGGAAAAGGCGCGGTACAGGCTTTCACACCCGGACGATCTGTTCGGGATACTATAAAAAATGAGGCGGGTGGAATTCCCCCGCCTCGCTATTGCTGCACACTGTGCTCGAGCGCGCAGATCGCCATCGCTATTTCCAATCGTTTTCTCTCCAGCGCGCACTCCATGTCGTAGGGTTTCGAAATATCCCCGTTGAACGCCTCGGCGTTCGCCGCGCAGCCGCCGCCGCAGAAGAACCGCGCCCAGCAAGGCGAGCACTTCTCCTTCGCGAGCAGGTTGTTTCCGGCGAACCGCATCTGCATTTCCGCATCGAATTCCCCGGTCAGCACGCTGCCCATCCTGTACCCCGGCCGCCCGACGAACTGGTGGCAGGGGTAGATGTCGCCCTCGGGCGTGACGGCGACGTACTCGTTGCCCGCGCCGCAGCCCTTGACGCGCTTCTTGACGCACGGCCCGCCGTCGAGATCGACCATAAAATGGAAGAAGTTCATCCACGGCCCGCTCCTGCGCCGCTCGAGGTACAATTTCGCGAACCGGTCGTACTCCGCGAGGATGTCGGGAAGCATCTCCTCCGTCAGCGCGAACGGCGAATCCTTCGGGAGCACGACCGGCTCGATCGAGAGCTGCTCGAACCCCTCGTCCGCGAGCGCGAGCACGTCGTTCCCGAAGTCGAGGTTTCGCGCGGTGTACGTCCCGCGCACGTAGTATTGCCCGTCGCCGCGCAATTTCACCAGCTTCCTCGCCTTTTCGAGCGCCAGGTCGAACGAGCCCTTTCCGGAGGCCGTCGGGCGCATGAAGTCGTGCACCTCGCGCCGGCCGTCCAGCGACAGGACGACGTTGTGCATCTCGCGGTTCAGGAATTCGATCCGCTCGTCTGTGAGCCCGATCGCGTTCGTCGTGATTGTGAACAGGAAGCGCTTGCCGTGGAGCTTCTCGATCTCCCGCCCGTAATTCACGAGCTCCCGGACGACGTCGAAGTTCATCAGCGGCTCGCCGCCGAAGAAGTCGACCTCGAGCTGACGGCGGCTCCCCGAGCGCGCGACGAGCCAGTCGAGCGCCTTTTTGCCGGTCTCGAGCGGAAGCAGCGCGCGTTCGCCGTGGAAGTCGCCGGTCGAGGCGAAGCAGTACTTGCAGCGCAGGTTGCAGTCGTGCGCCGCGTGCAGGCACATGGCCTTGACGACGCCCGACTTCTCGATCTCGAGCGCCGAATAGTCGTGCTCGGACAGAAGCGCGCCTTCTTGCCGGAGCGCCGCGATCTCTTCGAGCAGTTCGCCGACCTCATTTTCCGGATAGCGCCCGGCGATCGCCTCGCGCGCGTCCCCGCCGCTTTCGATCGCGGAGAGCGCCTCGAACGCCATGTCGTCGAGCACGTGCACCGCGCCGCTTAAAACGTCCAGCGCCATATTTACCCCGAGCGCCCTGAAACAATGCAGCATCCCATATCTCCTTCGCGGCAAAGCGAAGCCCCGGCGCTCGGCCGGGGCATCCGGCATTTTCCGCCGCGCTATTTCTTCTGGCAGGACTGATTCGCGACCGTGCAGCTCGTCTTGCACGCGCTCTGGCAGGAGGCCTGGCACTCGCCGCAGCCGCCGGTCTTGGCGCTGGCTTTCAGGCACGGCTTCTGAAGGGTCTGAATGTGCTTCATCGTGTTCACCTCGTTCGCTTGCATCCTATGCGCCCATTATACACCTGCGGCGCGATCGGCGCAAGTGAATTTTTGGAACCGGCGCCCCGGCCCCTACGCGATCTTCGAGTACTTCGACGAGATCCAGGCCGTGCCGCTTGCGTAGGTCACCTTGTACCACTTGACGCCGCGGCCGTCGGTCGCGTAGGAGAGGTAGTCGAACTCCTTCCCCTCCGAGGCGCTCGTGATGATGCCGTAGCTCAGGCCCGGGCCCTTGCGCAGGTAGACGGAGCCGGTGGTCACCACGGTCTGCGTCGTCGAGCTCGTCGGATTTACGAGCTTGCTGTAGGCGGAGCTGATCCAGCCGATGCCCTGCGAGCACGAGACCTTGTACCAGATTCTGCCGCTGACCACCTTCGATTCGAAGAGGTACACGAGCTTCCTGCCCGAGGAAACCGTCGTCAGTTTTTCATAGGAGATGCCCGCCCCCTTGCGCACGTTGACCGACGCGGTCGCCTGCACGCACTTGCTCTCGCTGATCGCGCTCCCGTTGTAGGTAAGGTTCGAGTACTTCCAGGAGATCCACGCGGTCGAGTCGTTGTAGGACACCCTGTGCCAGGCGATGCCGCGGCCGTCGAACTGGCTGACGCCCGTGTACGTGAACGACTTCCCGGAACTGACGCTCGTGATGATCCCGTACCCGAGCCCCGGCCCCTTGCGCAGGTTGACCGACGCGGTCGTCTTGACGGCGTACCCCACCACCGCGAGCGCCGGCGCGGCGAACATCGCCATCGCCAGCACCGCCAGCAGGGTCAGACAGAAAACGCGCTTCATAACCGATCCCTCCAGTCCCATGCCGATTATTTTTGAATTCCCCTGTTTGACGCGCGCGCCGGGGCTTCCGTTCCATAAATTGGCGGAGGAATTCTTTACGATTTTGTGTATTTCCCGTCATATTTTTGCCCCGGCCGAGGCCGGGGCGTTTTCGGTCTTAACGACGCTATGCCGCCTTTGCCCGCCGCCGCGTCCTCGGCTTCAGGTTTGCGAACACCGCCCCGGACGCCGCGCCGACGGCTCCGCCGAGCAGCATCTCGCCGAGCATCGAGGCCATCGAAAACACGGCGCCGCCGAGCTTCCAGTAGAGCGCGTAGCCGATCGCCATGTACAGAAGCGCGACCGTCGCCCCGATCACAAACCCGCGCGTGCCGCCCAAGCCGACCGCGATGCGCACGCCGAGCAGCACCGAAACGAGCTTCAAAAGCTGGTTCATAAGCGACAGCGCGCCGTCCGACACGCCCAGGAGAACCACCGCCAGCGAGAGTAGCAGCATCCCCGCGAGCGTCACGCCCGCGGCGACCAGGAGTCCCTTCAATACCGTCAGAAGCGCCGAGCCCCGCGCGCTTTTCATGCGCATCCCCTCCATTCCTCGTTGAAGGGTATGCTTGAACCCCCGGCGGTATTCGTGCTATAATGTCGGCATGAATACAGAAGCTATCGTCTCGGCGATCTCGACGCTGCGCGCGGGCGCGGCGGGCGGCGAATACGACATCCACGCGTTGATCGCGCGGGCGCTTGGGGACGCCGGCATTCCTTTTTCGCACGAATACCGGCTCGCGCCGAGGCGGCGGATCGACTTCCTCGTAGGCTCCGTCGGCGTCGAGGTCAAGAAGGGGC
>JAAYZL010000238.1 GCA_012514855.1 Clostridiales bacterium | reverse complement strand
TGACAAATCTGGACTCCATACAGATCGGGCTCGCCTCGCCGGAGAAGATCCGCCAGTGGTCGCACGGCGAGGTCGAGAAGGCGGAAACCATCAACTACCGGACGCTGAAGCCGGAGCGCGACGGGCTTTTCTGCGAGCGCATCTTCGGCCCCACGAAGGACTGGGAGTGCAACTGCGGCAAGTACAAGCGCACGCGCTTCAAGGGCGTGATCTGCGACAAGTGCGGCGTCGAGGTCACGAAGGCCAAGGTTCGCCGCGAGCGCATGGGCCACATAGAGCTCGCCGCGCCCGTCAGCCACATCTGGTATTTCAAGGGAATCCCGAGCCGCATGGGGACGCTTTTAAACATCTCCCCGCGCGCGCTCGAACAGGTGCTGTACTTCGCGAGCTATATCGTGCTCGACCCCGGCGACACGAAGGACACCGGGCTCGAGCGGCACAAGCTGCTCTCCGAGGCCGAATATCAGTTGAAGCGCCAGCAGGCGAACGAAAACGGCTGGGAGTTCCGCGTCGGCATCGGCGCCGAGGCCGTGCGCGAGATGCTGCGCGAGCTGGACCTGGACGAGATGGCGGCGAACCTCCGGCGCGAATTGCAGGAATTGTTCGAGCGCGAGCCCAAGCGCGACAGCGAGGGCCAGAAGCGCCAGCGCGTGATCAAGCGGCTCGAGGTCGTCGAGGCGTTCCGCCTGAGCGGCAACAAGCCCGAGTGGATGATCCTCGACGTCGTGCCGGTCATCCCGCCGGAGCTCCGCCCGATGGTGCAATTGGACGGCGGCCGGTTCGCGACCGCGGACCTGAACGACCTCTACCGCCGCGTGATCAACCGCAACAACCGGCTCAAGCGCATGCTCGAGATGGGCGCGCCGGACATCATCGTCCGAAACGAAAAGCGGATGCTGCAGGAGGCCGTCGACGCCCTGATCGACAACGGCCGCCGCGGGCGCCCCGTGACCGGCGCGGGCGGGAGGCAACTCAAGAGCCTCTCGGACCTGCTGCGCGGCAAGCAGGGCCGCTTTCGGCAGAACCTGCTCGGAAAGCGCGTCGACTACTCGGGCCGCTCGGTCATCGTCGTGGGCCCGACCTTGAAGCTCTACCAGTGCGGCCTGCCGAAGGAGATGGCGCTGGAGCTGTTCAAGCCGTTCGTCATCGAGCGGCTCGTCAACCAGGGCATGGCCGTCAACGTCAAGACCGCGAAGCGCGCCGTCGAACGGCTGCGGGCCGAGGTCTGGGACGTGCTCGAGAGCGTGATCAAGGACCACCCGGTCATGTTGAACCGCGCGCCGACGCTGCACCGGCTCGGCATTCAGGCGTTCGAGCCGATACTCGTCGAGGGCAAGGCGCTCAAGCTGCATCCGCTGTGCTGCACCGCGTTCAACGCGGACTTCGACGGCGACCAGATGGCGGTGCACGTGCCGCTCTCGATGGAGGCGCAGGCCGAGGCCCGCTTCCTGATGCTGTCGGCGAACAACATCTTAAAGCCGCAGGACGGAAAGCCCGTCGTCTCGCCGACGCAGGACATGGTGCTCGGCTGCTACTACCTGACGATCGTCCGCGAGGGCGCGAAGGGCGAGGGCAAGTTCTTCGCCGACGTCGACGAGGCGCTGATGGCCTACAGCGCGGGCGAGCTCTCGCTGCAGGCGAAGTGCCACATACGGCTCTCGCGCACGGTCGACTCAGTCGAGCACCGGAAGATCGTCGAGACGACGATCGGCCGCGTGATCTTCAACGACGCGATCCCGCAGGATCTGGGCTCGAAGCCGAGGAAGACCGTCGACGACATGTTCCTGCTCGAGGTCGACGAGGTCGTCGGCAAGAAGCAGCTCGGCCGCATCGTCGACGACTGCTACCGCGCGCACGGCGTGACCGTGACCGCGCAGAT
>JAAYZL010000237.1 GCA_012514855.1 Clostridiales bacterium | reverse complement strand
TGAACGTCAATGAGTATCTGCAATACGTCATCAACGGCGCGCTGATGTTCTTCGCGGTGATGTTCAATACCTATATGACCAGAAAACGGATTTAGGGAGGATGCATATGGAGCTGCTTGACAATATCGCCGCATTGCTGCAAAAGGGACGGGCCAAGGATGTGAAAGCGCTGGTGCAGCAGGCCATCGAGGAAGGGGTTCCCGTGAGGGACATTCTGGACCAGGGCTTGCTCGCGGGCATGAGCGCGATTGGAGAAAAGTTCAAAAACAACGAGGTGTTCGTGCCGGAGGTGCTGGTGGCCGCCCGGGCCATGAACCAGGGGGCTGCGCTGCTCAAGCCTCTGCTGGCCGAGGCGGGTGTGAAGGCCCTTGGGAAAGTGTGCATCGGAACGGTTCGGGGGGATCTTCATGACATCGGCAAGAACCTTGTGAAGATGATGCTGGAGGGCAAGGGCTTTGAGGTGGTGGACCTGGGCACGGACGTGGAACCGGAGGCCTTTATCCGGGCGGCCCAGGCGCAAAGCTGCCAAATCATCTGCTGCTCCGCGCTGCTCACCACCACCATGGGCGTGATGGGAGAGGTGGTCAAGGCGGCCCAGGCCGCAGGGATTCGCGGCCAGGTGAAGATTATGGTGGGCGGGGCCCCGGTGACGGAAAACTTCTGCAAGAACATTGGCGCGGATGCCTATACTCCGGATGCGGCCAGCGCGGCGGAAGTGGCGGCGCAGTTCGTGGCGTAAGTTTCCGTCCCGGAGGGCTTTCACCGCGGGAACGAAAGGACTGTACCGGAAGTTCCCGCCATCCCGAAGGATGCCTCGACCATGCCCTTCAAAGGGCGCGGGAGAATGCGCAGCTACAAGGGTTCCAGCGTCTGCTGGAACCCTCAGACCATCAACAAAGTCCGCTCCTCCCTTGGGGATGGATGAAGGGGTCGAAACCCCTTCATTTTCAATCCGCAGGCGACGGCATGTACGTCGCCGAGGAGCGCGGCATGTCCGCGCTTCCCTGCAGGATTTCTGGCCGTGGCACGCAGCGCCACAAGAAATCCTGAATTCCGGGAAATGCAATCTTGCATTTCTCGGATAGCGTGGCGACTTTGTCGACACGCTGAGGGTTCCAGCGTCTGCTGGAACCCTTTCGCAAAGGAGAATGCGGTGGAGGCGCCTCAAATCCCCGCCGAGGTGTACGGTAGTCGGCGCGTATGTGGCAAAGAAGGTGCGCCGCATTCCCGGCTATGGAACGGAAAGCATCAAATTTACGCAAATGGGCTTGATGCCGCGCGCGCGGAGAGGCTATGATATGGGCAAAACCCATACGGGGGAGGCGCTTGAGTGATAAACGCCAACGGCAAGGTGGAGGCGCGGCACAACGCGATTCTGCAGATGTTGAACAGCAATGACAGCGTCTCCGTAGCCGAGTTATGCGAAAAAACCGGGTGCAGCGAGTCGACGATCCGAAACGATCTGGTTCTGCTCGAGCGGCGGGGCGAGCTGCTGCGGACGTTCGGGGGAGCCAAGAAGACCGCGGCGACGCCCTACAACCTCCAGGAGTGGAACGCGCGCAGGACCGCGTATCAGGCGGAGAAGCGGGCCATCGCCCGGTATGTCGTCCGGAACATCCTCGTGCCGAACTCGGTCGTCATCATCGACGCCGGGACGACCGGCTTCGAGCTGGCGAAGGCGATCGCCGAGAGCGAGGTCCCGCTGACGGTGCTGACCAATTCCGCGCAGGCGGCCATGGCGCTGCTGCCCAAGAGCGAGGACATCAACCTGTTTCTGTTCGGCGGCATGTACAACCCGGTCCGGGCCGCGTTTTACGACGGGCATCTGGAGCACGTGCTTCGGGAGATGCGCGCAAACACGTATTTCATGACCGCGAACGGCATCAGCGCGGATTTCGGCCTGACGATCAGCGGCATGGAGGAGGCCAGGATCAAGCGGCAGATGATGGAGGTCTCCGCGGAGACCGTCGTGCTCGCGGACCACTCGAAGATCGGATGCAACCTGCTCAAGCGCGTCGCGGACTGCTCCGAGGTAAGCGGCATCGTGACCGACGAAGGCGCCGGCGAACAGGCGCTTAAGCAACTCGGGCAGTGCAACGTGCGGACCTGGATAGCGCCGCTCATCTAACCCCAAGGACCGACAACCGAGGAGTCCCGCAAGCGCAGACGCGGCATGGCGCGCCGTTGTCTGCGCGCCTGCGTTCGCGCTGCGCGCGCCGCAAATAGCCGATCCGCAGACGAAAATCACCGAAACGATAGGAATAGCGATTGACACAACAAAATCCCCCATGTATAATGTTTTCAGATGGGGGTGAGCGGCAAATGCAGGCCGGCGACAGGACCGTAGAATCCCGCGAGGTAGATTACATCCTCGAATTCCGCAACATATCAAAGGCGTTCCCCGGCGTACAAGCACTTTCCAACATCAGCTTCGGAATCCGCAAGGGCTGCGTGCACGTGCTTGTCGGAGAGAACGGCGCGGGGAAATCGACGCTGTTCAAGGTAATCAACGGCCTTTACAAGGCCGACGAGGGAGAGGTTCTGCTCGACGGAAATCCGCTGCACGTCAACGGTCCCGCGGAAGCGCTCAAGGCGGGAATATCGATGATCTACCAGGAGCTGAACATCATCCCGGAGATGACGGTGCTCGAAAACATGTTCCTCGGGCGCGAGCTGCCCGGAAAGTCGGGCGCGTTTCTGGACAACAAGGGGATGGCGGAGTGCGCGAAGCGGTTCCTGGAGGAGCAGGGGCTCTCGTTCAATCTGAAGGAGAAGATGAAAAACGTGTCGGTCACCGGCGCGCAGATGCTGGAGATCGTCAAGGCGATCTCGAGCAACGCGAAGGTGATCCTGATGGACGAACCGACCTCCTCGCTGACGGAGGGCGAGGTGGAGTTCCTGTTCAACAAGATCTTTGAATTGCGCGACCGCGGCATCACGGTCATCTACGTCAGCCACAAGCTCGACGAAATCTTCAAGATCGCCGATTCCATAACGGTCCTGCGCGACGGCGCGCACATCAACACGCTGCCCGCGCGGGAGACGGACATTCCCCGGATCATCGAGATGATGGTCGGGCGCAAGATGACCGAGGTGTACCCGCCCAAGACCTGCGAAATCGGCGGGGTGTCGCTTCGCGTACAGAACTTCAACCGCAACAATGTGTTTTACGACATCTCCTTCGAGCTCCACCGGGGCGAGATACTCGGCATGGCGGGGCTGATCGGGGCCGGGCGCACGGAGATCGCGCGCTCGATCATGGCGATGGACCCGAAGCAGTCGGGCGAGGTGTACCTGGACGGCAAGAAGCTCCACATCGGCGACGTCAACGACGCGATCCTCAACGGCATCGTGCTCGTCCCGGAGGACCGCAGGCGGCAGGGGCTGACGCTGATTCACTCGGTCGCGGACAACATCTCGCTGGTTTCCTACCGGCACATCTTCAAGAGCGCCTGGCTCAGGAAAAGGGGGATACGCGACCTGGTCGAAAGGATGATCAGGACGCTCTCGGTCAAGGTGACGTCCCCCGGCGCGAAGACGGAAACGCTCTCCGGAGGCAACCAGCAAAAGGTCGTGCTGAGCAAGTGGCTGTCCGTCGAGCCGTGCGTGCTGATTCTGGACGAGCCGACAAAGGGCATCGACGTCGGAACGAAGTACGAGATCTATAAACTCATGCACCAGATGTGCGAGCGGGGCGCGTCGATCCTCCTGATCGACTCCGACCTCGAGGAATTGATCGGCATGAGCGACCGCGTGCTCGTCATCCGAAACGGCCGGATATCCGGGGAGCTCGCGAAGGCGGACATCAATTCCAACACCATCATGCACTATGCGGTAGGAGGAGCGTGAACCATGAGCGCGCAGCGGCGGGGGACCGAGCGGAAGAGGGTTTCGTTTGTCGAAGTCTACAATAAAGTCGGCATATTCTTTATACTGTTGTTCTTTATCGTCATCAGCTCGTTCATGTCAAAGGTCTTTCTGACCGAGCGCAACATCATCAATCTGCTGACGCAGTCCTCGGTCGTGACGATCATCGCGTGCGGCATCACGATGCTGATCATCACCGGCAACACCGACCTCGCGGCGGGCTCGATGGTCGCGTTCGGCGGCTGCTTCGTGTTGGGCACGTTCAAATGGTTCAATCAGACGCTGGGGTGGAGCGACTTTTCAAGCGGCGCGTTGGCGATTCCCGCCGGGATATTGCTGTGCGTCGTGCTGTACGCCGCCGCGGCGTTCGTCATCACGGCGTTCAACGCGCCGGCGTTCATCGTAACCCTCGCGATATCGACGGCCGCGCGCGGCCTGGCGCTTCTCTACACGAACGCCAAGGTCATCAAGCAGGTCGGCAACATCGTCCAGCTCGGGCAGGGCAAGGCGTTCGGGCTGATCCCGTTCCCGGTCATATTCATGCTCGTGTTTCTGGTCGTCACGTGGGTGCTCCTGACGCAGACGCGCTTCGGGAAGCACCTCTACGCCGTCGGCGGAAACATCGAGGCCGCGCGCGCGGCGGGCATCAACACCAAATCCGTCATCATGCGCGCCTATCTCTACCACGCGGTCTGCGTGGCGTTCGCCGGCGCGCTGTTCATGGGCAGGCTGAACTCCGGCCAGCCCGCGGAGGCGGTCGGGCTGGAGTTTGACGCGATCACCGCGGCGATCATCGGCGGGGCTTCGCTTGCCGGGGGGCTCGGCACGATCACCGGCACGCTCGTCGGCTCTTTGATCATCGGCATACTGTCCAACGTCTTCACGCTGATGCACGTGCAGTCCTATTACCAGCAGATCATCACCGGAATGATCATCGTGCTGGCCGTCGTCATCGACATCAAGACCAAGGGCGGAAGGCGAACCTGAGGAGGCAAAAGCGCGCACGAGACGCGCTTTGAAATAACGATCATTTGGGAGGGAATCGCATGAAGAAACTGGTCACCATCCTGCTCGCGCTCATGCTGGTCCTTGGCATGTTCGCAGGCGCGACGGCAGAAGAGCTTCCGAGGGTTGCTTTCATCTGCAAGGGCTATTCCGACACCTACTGCTTCCTTGTCAGCGAGATCTTCATGAAGTACTACGAGGAGAACTACACGGATCTCTACACGGTCGACAAGTTCGACGGCGAGATCGACAACAACGTCATCAACAACCTGCTCGAGACGTGCGTTGCCGACGGCTACGACGTGATCATCGTCCAGCAGAACGACCCCGATTCGCCGGTCGCGATCATCAAGGACGCGGTGGAGCAGGGCGTGAACGTCATCATCACCGTCGGCAGCGTCAACGACGACGGCGAGAGCTACTACCTCGACGCCGACCCGGTGCAGCAGGGCTCTCTGCTCGTGGACTACGCCGTTGAGCAGGGCTTCGTCGTGGAAGGCACGAACTGCGCGGTTCTGCGCGGCATCGACGGAACCTTCCACGCGGACGGCCGCTACGAGGGCTACATCACCGGCCTGACCGCGGCGGGCGCGAACATCGTCGCCGATCAGACCGCGAACTGGGCGACGTCCCAGGCGCAGCCGATCGTCGAGGCGTGGCTGGTCTCCAACCCCGAGATCGAGTGCATCTTCGCCGCGAACGACGACATGGCGCTGGGCGCCATCAACGCCATGGAGATGGCAGACAGGCTCGACATCAAGGTCTTCAGCGTCGACGCCAATGAGCTCGGCTGCATCGCGCTCAAGGAGGGCAAGCTGACCGCGTCCGTCGCGCAGGACACCTTCGGCTACGCGCACGGCGCGGCGGACTACGCGGCGAAGCTGATCAAGGGCGAGCCGGTCGAGAGCGTCCGCCTGGACAGCAAGCTGGTCCTCGTCGACCAGGTGAACGACATCCTCGCGACGGTTCACGGCTACACGGAAGAGGAGATCGCCGCGCTCGGCTGATCCCCGCGCCATACCACGGTGGGGGAGCGGGTCCCGCTCCCCCTTTTCCCGCGGAAAAACGGGAACGTATCACTCTGGGAAGCGGAAGCGATCCGCTTGGGAAGGAACGACATGAAGGAATTGGTTTGCTCGGGGCTGCCGATCTGGCTCGACGTCAAGGAGATGCGGCTCGAATTCCGCGACGGCCTCGCTTGCCGAAGCAGCGGCGGAAAGGGCGCGGTCGAGATGCGCGGCCTGCTGATGAACGAGGACGGTGTGGACGGCTCCGTCCACTGCTACGATTTTTACCGGGACGTCGCCTTTGAGGGCGACAGGGAGCTCTTACAAAAATACGGCTACCGCTACGACATCACCGCGATCGCGCCGGGAACGATCAACGGCGAGTACATCAAAAACTCCGGCCATTACCACGGCTATATCGAGGGGAAGGGACAGCCCTATCCGGAGATCTATGAAGTCATCCACGGAGAACTGTTCTTCATCATGCAGAAGTCGAAAAACTTCGACAACCCCGACGAGGAGCCCGTGATCGAATCCGCGAAGGCCGTGCGCGTCACGGCAGGGCAGGCGATCGTCGTCCCCCCGTTCTACGCCCACTGCGCGGTCAATATCGG
>JAAYZL010000236.1 GCA_012514855.1 Clostridiales bacterium | reverse complement strand
TTGGGGTGGTTCTTGCGGTAGTCCTCGATCGCCGCGTGCAGCGCCTCCTCGGCCAGCACCGAACAGTGGTGCTTGACCGGCGGCAGCCCGCCCAGCGCGTCCATGACCATCTTGTTCGTGATCGTGAGCGCCTCGTCGACCGTCTTTCCCATGACCATCTCGGTCGAGACGCTCGAGGTCGCGATCGCCGCGCCGCAGCCGAACGTCTTGAACTTCACGTCGGTGATGACGTCGTTGTCGTCGACCTTGATGTAGATCTTCATGATGTCGCCGCACCGGGCGTTTCCGACCTCGCCGACGCCGCTGGCATCCTCGATTTCCCCGACGTTGCGCGGGTTCATGAAGTGGTCCATGACCTTATCCGTGTACGCCATTTTTTAACGCCTCCTGTTCCTTCAGAAATTCCTCGTAGAGCGGCGACATGTCGCGAAGCCGGGAAACGATTCCCACGAGCGCGTCCGCCGCGTAGTCGACCTCTTCCATCGTGTTCTCCTCCGAGAGCGAGAGCCTGAGCGAGCCGTGCGCGATCTCGTGCGGCAGCCCGATCGCCAGGAGCACGTGCGACGGGTCGAGCGAGCCGGACGTGCACGCGGAGCCCGACGAGCCCGCGATCCCCTTGAAATCCAACAGCAACAAGAGCCCCTCGCCCTCGATGAACCGGAAGCAGAGGTTCGCGTTGCCCGGCAGCCGCTTCGTGGGGTGGCCGTTCAGCCGCGTATAGGGAATCTCGGCGAGCAGCCGGGAGATCAGGTGGTCGCGCAGGGCCGTGACCTTCTCTGAAACCTCGTCCATGTTCTTAACCGCGAGCTCGATCGCCGCGCCGAGGCCGACGATCGACGCGAGGTTCTCCGTGCCCGCGCGCTGCTTGCGCTCCTGCGCGCCGCCGAGCATGAAGCTGCGAATGCGCACGCCCTTGCGGATGTAGAGCGCGCCGATGCCCTTGGGCGCGTGGAGCTTGTGGCCGGAGAGCGACAGCATGTCCACGCCGAGCGACTTTACGTCGACCGGAATGTGCCCGACGGCCTGCACCGCGTCGGTGTGGAACAGCGCGCCGCGCGCCTTCGCGATCTTTGCGAGCTCCGCGATCGGCTCGATCGTGCCGATCTCGTTGTTCGCGAGCATGACCGTGACGAGCACCGTGTCCGGGCGCAGAGCCGCTTCGAGCGATTCGGGGCTCACGAGGCCGAACTCGTCGACCGGGAGATAGGTTACCTCGAAGCCCTCCTTCTCGAGCTGCCCGCAGGCGTGCAATACCGCGTGGTGCTCGATCTGCGAGGTGACGATGTGCTTGCCCTTTTTGCTCAATTGCAGCGCCGCGCCGCGGACCGCCCAGTTGTCCGCCTCGGTACCGCAGCCGGTGAAGTAGATTTCGCTCGGGTCGGCGTTGAGCGCGGTCGCGACCTGTTCGCGCGCCCTGTCCAGCGCCCCGAGCGCCTCCCGGCCGAATTGGTGCACGCTCGAGGGGTTTCCGAAAATCTCGCAGAAATAGGGCCTCATCGCCTCGAACACCGGCTCGGTGACCCGCGTGGTCGCCGCGTTGTCCATGTACACTCTCATTCCTCGTCCCTCCGCAACATATCCTCCAGCGTTATGCCGTCGACAATTTCGTGAACCCCGTCCCGGAGCTTCTTCCAGACGACCCTCGACGGGCAGTCGCAGGTCTTGCCGCACGCGGGGCTCTCCTCGAGGCACTCGATGATCGAGAGCCCGCCCTCGAGCGCGCGCAGCACCGCCCCGACCGTAATTTCCCGCGGCGGGCGCGACAGCATGTATCCGCCCTGCGCGCCGCGCACGCTCGTGACGAGCCCCTCGCGCCGGAGCACGCCGATGAGCTGCTCGAGATACGCCTCCGGCACGGCCTGCGTTTCCGCGATCAGCTTGATCGGCCTGGGCTGCGCGCCGTAGTTCTCCGCGAGGTCGTACATCGCGTGGATGCCGTAGCGCCCGCGCGTCGATAGCTTCATGGCCAACGCCTCCCGTCAATTCCGACCATTTCGGTCGCGTATAATATATCACCCGATGCGCCGGCCGTCAATATAATTCCGACGCATTTCGTCAGAATTTAACTTTGCGGCGATCGCTATTGTCAGAACGCCCGGGCGGATGCTATAATAGGGAAAGGGCGGGTGTTTGTGTGAAGTTTTTCAAGGGATCTCTGTGGTGGCTTGCGCAGGCGGCGCTGTTGTTCCCGGTCTATTGGTTTCTGACGTTTTTGATGTGGTACGACGGGACGCTGTACGCGCTGGCGAGCTGGATAGCGATGCCGCTTTTGGGGCTTATCACGGCGTACTTCGTCACGCGCCGGGGCGTCAACAACTATATCGCGTGGATCGCCCCGCCCGTGTGCCAGTACGCGGCGCACATGCTCGTCACCACCGCCCCGGCGGGGATCGGGCCGACGCTGCTGACCGCGTTTCTGTCGATCGTCGGCGCGGCGGCGGGGTTCGTCCAAAACGGCCGAACAGCGAACAAATGATCCGGAGGGCAAGTCGATGGCTTCTGAGAGGGACCTGATCCTGACCTTGGACGCGGGCACGAGCGGCCTGAAGTGCAACCTGTTCAACGCGCGCGGCGAGGCCGTCCGCACCGTCCGGCGCGCGTACGGAACCGAGTATCCGCGCCACAACTGGGCGGAGCAGGACCCGAACGTCATCCTCGAAAACGTGTTTTCCGCGATCCGCGAGGCGCTCGAGCAGGTCGGCGCGCGCAGGATCGCGTGCGTCGGGCTGTCCGGCCACATGAACGGCTGCATCGCCGTCGACGCGGACGGAAACGCGCTGCATCCGAACATCATCCACGCCGACGCGCGCTCGGAAAAGCAGGTGCGCGCGATTGCGAAGGTCATCGAGCCCGCGGAGTTCTACCGGCTGACCGGCAACCGGCTCGACGCGCACTACACGCTTCCGAAGATGCTCTGGTTCAAGGAGAACCTGCCGGACGTCTACAGGAGGACGCGCTGGTGGCTCAACACGAAGGACTATGTCTACGGCCACCTGACCGGGCGGTTCGGCCAGACCGACTACTCCGACGCGGCGCTGACGATCGCGATGGACATCAACCGCAGGGTCTGGGCGGAGGACTTGATTAAATCCCTCGGCCTCTCGATGGAGCAGATGCCGAAGATCCTCGTCGGCCACGACATGCGCGGCCAGACGACGCGCGACGTATACCGCAAGACCGGGCTGATCGCCGGCACGCCGGTCGCCATCGGCGGCGGCGACGCGGCCTGCACCGCGCGCGGCGCGGGCGTCTACGAGCCGGGGAGCTCGTATACCTACATCGGCTCGTCGGCGTGGGTGTCGCAGCTGATGAAGCGGCCGGTGCTCGACCCCGAGGCGCGCATCTTCAACTTCCTCGACATGGACGGCGAGAGCTGCCACATCTGCGGAACGGTGCAGTGCGGCGCGGCGGCGTTCGACTGGGCGCGCGCGAACCTGCTCGGCTGCATGGAGCAGAAGGACCTGGCCGACATCTCGCGGATCGAGAACATGGCCAGGCAGTCGCGGCCCGGAGCGGAGGGGGTCATGTTTCTGCCGACGCTCATGGGCTCCCGGACACCCTACTGGGACGCGAACACGCGCGGCATTCTGATGGGCTTCACGCTCTACCACGACCGCAGGCACATCGCGCGCGCGGTATACGAGGGTATTGCCTACGCGCTCAACTCCTGCGCCGAAGTGATGAACGAGTGCGGCGCGCACATTTCCTCGATGATGCTGACCGGCGGCGGCGCGCGCAGCGGGCTTTGGCCGGACATGTTAGCGGCGATATTCGGGCTGACCACGCGAGTACACCGTTCACCGGGCGAAACCACCTCGCTGGGCGCGGCGATGACCGCGGGCGTGGGAGTTGGTATTTACGAGAGCTATGAGAACGCGGCGGAGATAGTTAAGGCGCGC
>JAAYZL010000235.1 GCA_012514855.1 Clostridiales bacterium | reverse complement strand
GCTGTTTCTGGGGTATCTCTACGGCATCAAGTCCGAGGTAAAGCTTGCGCAGATGGTGAACGAGAACATCGCGTTCAAGTGGTTTCTGGGATTGAAGCTGACAGAGAACCGCCGTTTGGCATCGCCCCGCGATGAATGCGGCGGAGCTTCGCGGTTTCGGGATGTCTCAAAGGCCAGTACCGGCGCTTGAGCACCGCCGGCATCCTCAAAAGTGTCCCGAGCCGCCTTGACTGCCCCATGCGTTTCCGACTTTCTTCTGACTCGACCGCATGTAGTTAGAAGTAACTAACCACATCCCGAAAGAGATGCGCCCCGCGGCGCGAGTTAGTTTCCCTAACTAATGGCATTATAATCCTCCCGGGAAACGATGTCAAGAGAATCGTGTGAAAATTGTGGGAGAATTCGCCGGACCGGTACGGCGCCCGCGAAAGCTGCCGGCGGCGATGGGCGATCCGCCCTGCCGGAAAGACGACACGCGTGTCTCTTTTCCTCCGCGCCGCCTTTACGCTCCCCCGCCGGTCACTGGAACACGAACTCCGCGCCGCGCTCCGTCTTTCCGATCATAAACTCAGGCGAAGGCGTTGCAAAATAAATAACGGTATCAGAGAGTATGTAACACCACCTTCTCGCATCAGTGAAGCGGCAGCTGAGAAATCTCCCTGACATGCCCCGCCGCATCCACCGTGACGACCCGGTCGCACATCCCGCCGAACAATTCCGACGCGTCCGAGCTGATCAAAACCACCGCGCAGTTAGCCTCGCAGAGCTCGCCGATATAGTCGTAGATCAGCTGCGCCTCCACGGGGTCGTGATACAGCGCCGGATTGCAGATAAACATCGCCCTCCAGCGGATCAGCCTGTTCATCTCCATCAGCACGTGGAAGCGCTCCCGGTGCTTCAGCTGGTTCAGCGCCTTCTGGTCGTCGATCGTCCCGAGCCTCTCCCTGTTCTGCCGGATCGAATACCGGATCACTCGTTCGCGCAAAAATCCCGCGGCGTTTGCCAGGCTTGCGTAGCACATCTGCAGCATGTTTTCTCACGCGGTCATGTTGCAATAGTACATGTTGTTATAGTACTGGGGAAACAGACCCACGCGGCACTCGAAAAGCTCCCAGTACTTCCCGTAGCGGACTTGCTTTCCCTCTACATAGAGCCTGGCCGTCTTGGGTCCCTCGGAAAACAACTCTCTGCACAGCCGCTCGCTGAACGCGCCGTCGTCGTAGATCCCAAGCACTTCACGGTCAAATACCGGGATCGGCTCGCACACACAGTCGCCCAGTTCCAGTTTTTCTATGCGCAGCAATTCCGATCCGTTCCCGGCAAGCCTCGGCTTGTAGTCCATCCGGCTCAAATTCTCCGGGGCGATCAGGCACCGCTCGAGCGTCCCGCGGTTGATCTCCTCGCGATAAAGCGTCTTAACAAGCCTGCCCTGGCTGAAGATGAACGTCCGGTCCGCGTATTGCAGGATCTTATGAAAGCGGTTTGAGATATTGACGACGGCGATGCCCCGCTCATGCAGGCGCTCGAGTAAAGCGCACAGCCTGAGATAGTCCTCCTCATGGTCGAATATATCCAGGATATCGCTCAAAAGCAGCAGCTTCGCCCCGTTGAGCATGGCCTTGAGAATCTCCAGCAGGTACTTCTCGACGTTGGTCAACTGGGCGACGTCGCGCGCGCACATCTCCGTCAGGCCGGTCTCCTCGAGCAGCTCGCGCAGCTTTTGAAGCGATTCGGCGCGCCTTGTGAGTCGCCATCCTGCGATGTCCCCCTTGATTACCGTCAGGTTATCCTCCGGGGAGAGCGCATCGATCAGCTTGGAGTGGCGCGAAATGTGGTAGACCCCTCTCCTGTTCGCTTGTTCGATGGACTTCGGCCGGTAATCCGCCCCTTCCAGCACGATTTCACCGCCAGTCGCCTCCGCCTGCCCCAGCATCAGGTCGATAAAAGAACTCTTGCCGGCGTCGTTGAGCCCGATCAGGCCGACCATCTCCGCCTCGAACACCTGAAAAGTGAGGTTCATCATCGCCAGGCCGCGGTTCTCCGCGAAAAGGCAGACCCTGCGGAACTGCAATAGCTCCCGCCTATTCATAGCCCTGCACCTTTTTGAACGGAACGCAGATGTTGACCTCCGTGCCGTTGTTGATGACGCTGCTGACGGACACGTTACTCGTCTCCCCATAGAGAAGTTCGAGCCGTGAAGCGACGTTCGGCAGCGCGATGCCGCTGTGGTGCCCGCTGTCGTTCGTCAGGTCGGTCCCGCGGCGCGAGAGCTTCGCGTTGAGTCTATCCAGGCACGCGAGGTCTATGCCGATGCCGTCGTCCCGGACGCTGAAATAGACAAATTCATCCGTTCGGAACGCGCGCAGCATGATCCTTCCGACGCCCTTTTTCTTCTCGAGCCCGTGCTGAATCGCGTTCTCGACCAGCGGCTGCAACGTGAGCTTGGGGAGAAGGAAGCTCATCAGCCGGTTGTCGCAGGCATCGATGTCCTTTTCGAGCAGAAAGCGATTGGGGAATCGGTAGTTGATGATGCGCATGTAGTCGTCGACGTTTTCGAGCTCTTCCTCGAGGGTGATAATGATGTTCTTCTTGCTGATGCTGTACCGGAACAGATTCGAGAGCGCCTCGAGCATGTTCGCCGTCTCGTACAGGCCCTCGGTCAGCACCTGGCCTCGGATGGAGTCCAGCGTATTGTACAGAAAATGCGGGTTGATCTGGCTCTGTAGCGCGATGACCTCCGCCTGGCGCTTGAGGATATGCATCTGCGCGTCTTCGTCGAGAACCTCCGGGCCGGTCTGCGCGTCCTCGTCGAGCACCTCCGGGCTGGCCTGGGCAACCCCGGAGCGTCGCCTGTCGAATCCGGTCAGCCAGAACAGCGCCAGCAAAGCAGCCGCGATAGCGGATACGGCGAGCGCGGCTGTGTCGGAAAGCAAAAGGATGCCCAGCGCGCAGCAGCAAAACAGGACGCCGAGCTGTACAATGGCCAGGCGTCTGAGTTCCTTTTCCCGTCGCGCTCCCCTGTCAGGGGCGGCCTTCTTTGGTTTTTGCTCGCTCACATCGGTGAAATCCTCCTGTATTCCTTGGGCGTAATCCCCACAAACCGGTTGAACTGCCTGCTGAAGTACTTGGGATCCTGGTATCCGACGCGCACCGCGATCTCCGAGATGTTCAATAGCGTCTGCTTAAGCAGCTTCTTCGCGGTCTCCATCCGCGCCTGCGTGATATAGGTCACGATCGTGGTGTCCATTTCCTTTTTGAACAGCTTGCACAGGTAATTCTTGCTGAAGCCCACCGCGTCGGAGATAGATTCCAGCGCGATGTCCTCGCTCATGTGCGCCTCGATGTACTCTTTCACCGTCCAGATTGGCAGGCTGTTGCGCGTCTTGCGGAATTTCTCGCAGGTCTCGATGACGTCCTTGATGGCGCCCAGCAGCGCCTCCAGCATCTGTTCGAAACTCGTGGACTCCTCCAGCGCGAATGGCAGAAGCTCCCATACATCGGAATCGCACATGCCCTCGAGCTGATCCTTCTGCGCCTGAATCACGTCGCGCAGCTCGTAGATGAGGCTTCGAAGCTGCCTCGGCCGGTCGGCATAGGCCTCCCTGTTCCGCCGCGCGATCTCGACGATATGCGCGCGCATCTCGACCGCGTCGAGCGTCTCAAGGCACTGCCTGAGCTTTTTCGTATCCCGTGGGGTCAGAAGCCTCATGGGCGTCATCAGGTCGATCTCTCGAGCGTCGAGCACCTCGAGATTTCCCAGGATCGTCCGGCACTTGACCGCCTCGATCGCCTCGCCGATCCAGTCGGCCAGACGCTCACACTCCGCGTGCGGGCGGCTGAGCCCTACCGCTATCTTGAAGTGCGAATAGATGTCCAAGCGGCTTCGTATCCTGCGCATGCACTTCGCTGTGATCCGGTGGATTCCCTCTGCGTTCGCGCTCTTGACGCCGAGCACGCCGACGATCATGTCATCGATCTGCACGGTTACCAAATCAACGCCCAGCGTGTCGTACTCGTCCTTGAGCACCATGTCGATCTTCTCCATCATGCGCGTGTCGCTCTCGTTGAACGAGGTGGAGAGATCGGCCTTGACCACCACCGAAAAAAACGTGTCTCCCTGAAAGGATACGCCGGTAAAGACCGCCCTTGACGCGCGGTTGTAGGCATCCAGGATGAACTGCTTCCTCTTCTTCGTTTCCGCGACCTCGACCTTCTGGCGGAGCATGTCGACGTATTCCCGGGAGATTTCCGTATGCGTCTTTTTTTCGCAGATGCCCAGTAGTACGTTATTCAGGTCGCGGCCGCTGATCGGCTTGATCAAAAAGTCGACCGCGCCGTGCTTGAGCGCCTGATAGGCGTAGTCAAACTGCTTGTAACCGCTGATGATGATGATCTTGGGGTCCCACTCCTGCTTGCAGGCATACTGCGCGAGCTCCAGGCCGCTGATCTCCGGCATACGGATGTCGGTGATGACGATGTCCGGGTGCAGCTTGTCCAGCAGCACCTTTGCGGTTTCGCCGTCGTTGGCCACTCCAACGCAGGAAAGGCCAAGCTGTTCCCAATCGATCAGTTCCCTGATCAGTTGGACAATTCTTGGCTCGTCGTCCGCAATCAAGACCGAAAGTCGACGATCGTTTTCCGGCATAGGCGCTCCCTTCCGCGTTGATTATACCCCATGCGCCGCGGATTTTCAACCCGCTAAAATAATGCAGGGATGAGAAGCGCGCCCTCCCATCCCTGCCGCCGGTCGTCCGTTACTTTCCGAACGGGTACAGAAGCGCCTCGATCTCGGGGTTCTTGTAGTTGTCGATGGTCACAAACGCGGTCTTGGTCTCGATGTTGGGCTCGACCTCCTCGCCGTTGAGCGCCTTAACGGCAGCCTCGACGGCCTGATAGCCCATCCGGAACGGATCCTGTGCAACCCAGCCCTGCAGCGTGCCCGCCTCGAGGAACGCGATGTTCTCCTCACAGGAGTCAAAGCCTACGAACACGAGCTTCCCGGACATGTTCTGCTCGGTGATCGCGGTGCCGGCGCCGATGGAGGTGATGTCGTTGTTCGCGAAGATGCCCGCGAGATCCGGGTTCGCCGTCATGTCGTCGGTCGCGATGGAGATCGCGCGGTTGAGGTCGCCCTGCGCGTAGAGAACCGAGACGATCTCGACGTCGGGATACATTTCCTTCATCTTGTCGACGAAGCCGTTGCAGCGGTTGACGGAGCCCTGCGCGCCGTCGCTGGTGCCGATGACGGCGACCTTGCCCTTGCCGCCGAGCATCTCGCCCATCTTTTCCGCGGCGAACTGGCCGGCGATGTAGTTGTCGGTGGCGACGTGCGACACGGCGCAGTCGCTGGCGAGGATGGAGTTGTACGTCACGATGATGACGTCCTTTTCTGCCGCCGCCTCGACGCAGGGCACCATGCCCTGGGTGTCGAGCGCCGCAATGCAGATGGCGTCCGCGCCCTTGTTAACAGCGTTCTCGACGAGCTGCACCTGCTGGTCGATCGAGGCCTCCGTGTCGCAGCCCTCGATGGTGATCTCGACGCCCAGGTCCTTGGCCGCGGTCTCCGCGCCGAGGAACACGGTCTTCCAGAAGTCGCCGGCGTACGCCTTGCAGATGAACGCTACGTAGAAATCATTCGACGTCCCCTCGGCCGCCGCGGGCAAAATCGCGAGCGCCAACATCAGACAGAGAACCAAGGCAAACACTTTCTTCATGATATCCCTCCAAAACATTGATTATTTCTGCATCTCGAACCGCACCGTTCACCGGGCCTTGCTCGTCCTCTGGCTGCGCATACGATCGATTAGCACCGCCAAGATCAGGACAACGCCGGTAGCAACGTTCTGCCAGTTCTGAGAGACATTCAGGAGATTGAGGCCGTTCATCAACACCGCCATGACGAACGCGCCGAGCATCGTGCCCGCGATGGTGCCGTGGCCGCCGGACATCGAAGCGCCGCCGATGACCGCGGAGGCCACCGCGCTTCCCTCGTAGCCGACGCCGACGGTCGGCTGGCCGGAGTTGACGCGCGCCGCAAAGATGATTCCTGCGATGCACGCGCACACGGAGCTGCAGATGTAGGCGACGACGCGGATCTTCACGATGTTGATGCCGGAGAGCCGCGCGGCCTCCTCGTTGCTGCCGACGGCGTATATCTGCCGGCCGATCACCGTCTTTTTGAGGATGAAGGACGCGATTACCGCGACGGCGATCATGAACACGACCGGCAGCGGCACGAAATCGAACACATAGGTGCTGGCGAGCTTTTTGAAGCTGTCGGTGGTCTTGACGAAGATCGACTGCGCGTTTGTAATGACCATCGCGATGCCGCGGATGTACATCTGCGCGGCGAGCGTCGTGATGAACGGCGGTATCTTGAACCGGGAAACCAGCGTTCCGTTGACGAAGCCGACGACGAAGCCGACGCTCAGGCCGCCAAGAATGGCGAGGGGCAGCGGCACGTTCACACGCAGTATGATTGTCGTGATGCAGCCGGACAGCGCGACCGTGGAACCCAGCGACAGGTCGATCGCGCCGGCGATGATGTCATAGGTCATGCCAAACGCACAGATCATCGTGATGGAGGACTGCAGGGCGATCGTCATGATGTTGTTGATCTTCAAAAAGTGCGGACTCGCCGCGGAGAAAAAGGCGCACAGCAAAAGCAGGATGAGGCCCACGACCAGCCTCTGGATCTGCTCGTCGTTGAATTTCTTCATGTATTTCGACAACATGCGCATTCTCCTTCTCTTTGCGTGTATGAGGCCAGCACCATGATCTTCTCCTGCGTGGCTTCCTCCCGGGAGAGTTCGCCGGCCACCCTGCCATCGTGCATGACGACGATCCTGTCGCTCATGCCCAGCACCTCCGGCATCTCCGAGGAGATCATGATGATGCCGATCCCCTCCGCCGCGAGCTTGTTGATCAGCGAGTATACCTCGAATTTCGCGCCCACGTCGATGCCTCGCGTGGGCTCGTCGAAGATCATGATCCGGGATTTTTTGCAAAGCCAGCGGCTGATGAGCACCTTCTGCTGGTTGCCGCCGGACAGATTTCCCGCGATCTGCTCGGAGGACGGCGTCTTGATGCGCAATTCCCGGATGCGCGCGTCGATGTCCTTCTGGCACTTCCGGTCGTCCACCACGCCCATCCTGGCATAGTGGGACAGGTTTGCCATGACAATGTTCTTGCTGACCTCGAGGTCCAGAAACAGCCCGTCGAACTTGCGATCCTCGGAGAGATAGGCGATGCCGTGGCGGATTGCGTCAACCGTCGTGCGGATCGAGACTTCTTTGCCCTCGAGCGTGAATTTCCCGGACTCCGCGGGCGCGGCGCCGAAGATCGTTCGGGCGAGCTCCGTGCGCCCCGCACCCATCAGCCCCGCGAGCCCGAGCACCTCACCGCGCCGAAGCATCAACGACACGTCGCGCACGGCCTTCCCCCGTTTGATATGCTCCGCCCGGAAGAACACCTCGCCGATCTCGACGTCACGCACGGGGAACTTCTCCGTCAGCGCCCGGCCGACCATCATGCAGATCACCTCGTCCAGCGATGTCTCGCTCCAGTTCTTCGTGCCGACGAACCGGCCGTCGCGCAGTACCGTCACGCGGTCGACGATGCGCTCGAACTCCTCCAGCCGGTGCGAGATATAGATGATGCCCGTGCCACGATCCCGGAGCGTGCGTATGATTCCGAACAGGCGCTCGACCTCAGAATCTGTAAGCGACGACGTCGGTTCGTCCAGCACCAGAATATCCGACTCGACGATCAGCGCCTTTGCGATCTCCACCATCTGCTTTTCCGCGACGCTCAGCGAGGAAACCATCGCCCGGCTGTCGATCGAAAGGCCCAGCTCGTTGAGCCTTTGCCGCGCGAGCTTGTGCATCTTCCGGTCGTCGATCACCGTGTTTTTCCAGCGCCTGGGCTCGCGCGTCACATAAATGTTATCGGCGACCGACAGATCGGGCAGGAGGTTCAGCTCCTGGTGAATGATGCTGACGCCCATGTCCTGCGCGTGGCGAGGGCTGTCCGCCGTCCACGGCTTTCCCTTATAGAAGATCTCCCCCTCGTCCGCCTTGTAGATACCCATGAGCACTTTCATCAGCGTCGATTTTCCGGCCCCGTTCTCGCCGACGAGCGCGTGCACCTCTCCGCGCTGGAGCTCAAAGCTCACGTCATCCAGCGCCTGGACGCCGGGGAAACGTTTTTTTATCCCTTTCATCGTCAAGAGCGCTTCTTGCATCTTATTCTATCACTCCGATTGCATAATTCCCTGCTTGTTTTCTCAATGAACCGACGAATATATTGTCTCATATTTACCCCGCAGGTTCAAGGGAAGGATTTTATGAATAGGTGGATTATCGTAAGGACCGCGCTAGGTAACCGATGATTTAATGAGGTGGTGGATTGCCGAGGCGATTTTTCGCCCCCACACGGAGCCAGCAGGGAGCCGTAGCGGCGCTACGGCGACCGGATGAGCGACACAGTGGGGGCGGAAAAGCGACCGGCAGGCCCGCCGCCGAATAAATCAGCGGTTGCCTAGACGACAAACACCCGCGCGGACGAGTGCTCGCGCAGCAGCGCCGCCGCGCGCCCGGCCCCCGCCCCCATCGGCTCGACGTCCGCGTAGCCGTATGCGCGATCGAGCCCCGTGTACTTCGACGCGCCCAGCCGGTGAAACGGCAGCACGTCGATGCGCCGGATGTTCAGCCGCTTCGCGAGCTCCGCGGTCGCGATGAGGTTTTGTTCATCGTCGTTGAAGCCGCCTATCAACGGCAGGCGGACGACCGTCTCGCGCGAGCGCGCGGCGCGTCCGAGGTTTTCGAGGATCAGGCCGTTGTCCGCGCCGCAGCCGCGCCTGTGCACCTCGGGATTTGTGTGCTTAACATCGAACAGCACTGTATCGCAGGGTTCGAGCATCCCCTCGAACGCTTCGGCGCCGCAGAAGCCGCACGTCTCGAGCGCCGTGCCGACGCCGCGGTCACGGAGCGCCTTCATCAGCGCCGCGGCGAACTCCGGTTGCATGCCCGGTTCCCCGCCGGAGAGCGTCACGCCCCCGCCGGACTGGACGTAGTAGCGCGCGTCCCGCAGAAGCGTGGGGAGCAATTCCTCCATCGAAACCCGCTCGCCCATCCGCCTCATCGCCCCGGTCGGGCAGATTTCGGCGCACGCGCCGCAGACCCGGCAGCGAGCGCGATCCACTTCGATGCCGTTCGTTCCCGATTTGAGCGCCCCGCCCGGGCAGGTGGCTGCGCACTCCCCGCAGCCGATGCACCGGATCGAGTTATGCAGAAGCACGGGCGCCGCGTTTTGCGTCTCGGGATTCGCGCACCACTCGCAGCGGAGCGGGCAGCCCTGAAAAAAGACGGTCGTGCGAATGCCCGGGCCGTCGTGCAGGCAGAATCGCTGGATGTTGTTGAGCAATGCGAACATCTTACCCCCTGGAATCGTGCTCTGTGCGCGCAATGATGTCGTTTTGCAGCATGGGGTCGATCGTCGTGAACAGCACGCTGAAGCCCGCCACGCGCACCGAGAGCATCGGGTAATTTTCCGGATGCCTCTGCGCGTTGAGCAGCACCTCTTTATCGACGACGTTGAACTGTATGTGCTGCCCCTTGTTCAGAAAGTAGGTCTTGACCGCGCTCAGCGTCTTGTCGAAATTCTCACCCTCGAACAGCTTCGGGCTGAGCTTCACGTTCAGAAGCGTGCTGCCGCGCGCCTTGTACGGGTCGAGCTTGACGACCGAATTGAGCAGCGCCGTCAGCCCCTCGCGGTCGCTCCCGTGGCTGCAGGATACGCCGCCGTCGGCGACGACCTGGAATTTCCGGCGGCCGTCCGGCGTCGCGCCGGTTCGCGCACCGAAGAGCACGTGCGAGGCGATGCTGTAGAGCGCCACGTTGAACTTACCGCGCGGCGAGCGGTAGGTCTCGATCTGCTTTTCAAGAAACGATAGGTAGCGCCGACCGAGGTCGTCCACTTCGTCGTCGTCCATGCCGTACTTGCTGAGCCCAAGAAGCCTCTGACGGAGTGCCTCTTCCCCGGAAAAGTCGCTTAAAAGCGCGCCCTTGAGCCGCTTCCAGTCAAGCGTCTTCTTCTCGTAGATCAGTTGCCGGATGGCATGGAGCGAATCGATGGCGTTCGGGACGCCGACCATCTGAAGCGCGGTCGTGTTGTGCCGCGCGCCGCCCTCGAGCGAGGTTCTGCCGCTCTCGAGGCAGTCGTGAATCGCGACCGACTCCAGCGGCGTGGGGCAGAGCTTTCCGTGCAGCGCGTCGAGTATGTTGTCGCAGGAAACCATCTTGTCGAGGTAATAGCGCGTCTGGCTGCAGAACGCCGAAAACAGCGCCTCGAAATCCATGTCCTCGACTGCGCCGGTTCGAAGGGCGTATTGCGTCCCCGTGACCGGGTCGAGCCCGTCGAAGATCGTCAGCTCGAGGAGCTTCGCGGTGTTCAGAAATCCGCCGGTCAGCCACGGCTCGTTGTTGCCCTGCCCGGCGGTCTCCGTGCAGCCGACGATCGCGTAGTTGCGCGCCTCCTCGAGGTTGTAGCCCATCTGCAGCATGTTAGGGATCAACACCTCGTCGTTGAACAGCGCCGGGAGCCCGGTGCCCTGCGAGATGACCTTCATCGCGTGCCGAAGGAAATCCTCGGGCGCACCCAGGAACCAGCGCACCGAGAGCGACGGCTGCGGGAGCCCGACCACGTAGGTCGTGTCGAGGATCATGTGCGACAGCTCGTTCACCGCGCTGCGGCCATCCGTGTCCTGTCCGCCGACGATCAGGTTCTGGAACATCGGATAGCCGCCGAACGCCACGGACATGACCTTGTCGCGCACCTTGTTCATCTCGAAGAACTTGATCCAGAGCGCCTGCAGAAGCTCCGAAGCGAACTCCCGGGGAGTCGCGCCCGCGTTGACATCCCGCCGGAAGTAGGGGTACATGTATTGGTCGAACCTGCCCGGGGAGATGCTGTGGCCGTTCGCCTCGAGATGGATCGCCAGGTGCAAAAACCAAAAACTCTGCAAGGCTTCGTAAAATGTCTCGGCCGGGTGCGCAGGTACCTTCTGGCAGATGCGCGCGATCTCCAAAAGTTCGCGTGCGCGAACAGAGTCTCCCTCAAGCGCCGCCTTTTCCTCCGCAAGCCGCGAAAAGCGCTCGGCGAACGTGATCAGGCTGTTGAGGCAGATCTCCACCGACTGGTAGTAGTCTAATTTGTCCGCATAGTGGGGGTCGTCGAACGCAAGCGCCTCCCGGAGCTTGGAGACCTTTTCGAAAATTCTGAGAACCCCGTTGTCGATCACCATCGCGTAGTCGACGGCCACATGCCCCACGCCCGAGCGCAGCGCCGTCAGCGCGTAGACGAGATCCCGCGCGTATTGTTTCTGCTCGTCGCTGAACAGCCGGAGCGCCGCGTCGGCGATGCTGTTGCCCTTCCATGCGTCGTAGATCTCCCGGAGTGCCGCCTTGTTTTCATCGTTCACGAAGAACCGATCCGCGACGCGCTTGTCAAACGAATCGAGCTCGTCGACGACGAACTTCAGGTCGTACTCCGGGTACACCTGACAGCCGCGCGGCCGCCCCGCGTAGCTTCCGACGATCAATTCGTCCTCCGCGATGCAGATTTGCATGTTCTCCAGCACGTTTTTGAGCGCCATCGCCCTGCGGTACATCGGGGTCTGTCCCTGCGTCCGTCGGTAGATCTCGGTCACGAGCAGCGCGCGGTCGACAAAAATCTCCGGCACGGTGTTGAGCACGCGCTCGCGCATCCTCCGAATTCGGGGAAATGCCAGTTCCGTCGGCTTCACGCTCATGAGCAGACCTCCTTCGTCAGCCGTTTCCCTTGCGGGACAATTCGTAGGCGACCTCGATGCAGACGTGCTCCTGCCCCTCCGTGCAGCCCCTCCGACCGATTTCCCGGATGATGTCGCGCGGATCGACGCCGTAGGCCTCCCCCGCACGGCGGGCGAACAGCAAAAAGCTCGAGTATACGCCGGCGTAGCCGAGCATGATCTGGTCGCTCGCGAGCTCCATCGGGCGGGGCATCAGCGGGCGCAGGAATTTGTCGCCGATGTCCATCGCCTTGTAGAGGTCGATGCCCGTATCGTATCCCATCCTGTCGAGTATCGCCACGAACGGCTCGATGGGGCAGTTGCCGGCGCCCGCGCCGAAGCCCTTGAGACAGGTGTCGATGTAGGTCGCGCCGCCGCGCACCGCCTCCAGCGAGTTTGCGACCGCCAGCGCCAGGTTGTTGTGACCGTGAAAGCCGATCTTTGCGCCGTACTTCTCCACGGCGTCCCTGGCGCGCGCCACGCGTTCGTAGACCTCCGAGGGGAGCATTGCGCCGCCGCCGTCGAGTATGTAGACGACCTCGGAGCCGAACTGCGCTGAGAGCCCGGCGTACTTGACGGTCTCCTCGACACCGAGAGGCGCCGCGTGCGGCAGGAGCGTGCGCGTCTGGAAGCCCATGTCGCGCGCCATCGCGATGTGCTGTTTGCCGATGTCGCACTCGGTGATCTGCGTCGCGATCCGGGCGACCTTCACGCCGTTCTCGCGCGCAATCTCGAGCTCGTAGCGCGTGCCGATGCCGGGGATGATGACGATGCACATCGGCGTGTTTTTGACCACCCGGGAAACCTCCCGAAGGTACTCCTCGTCGGTAGAGTGAGCTAGACCGTACTGTACGGATGAGCCCGCGAGCCCGTTCCCGTGTCCGAATTCGAAGGACTCGTACCCGATTTCGTCAATCTTCGCGGCGAGGGCGGCCATGGTCTCGGCAGTAAACTGATGACCCACCGCATGCATGCCGTCGCGCAGCGTCACATCGACGAGGTGAATCTTTTCCGCTGCCATCCGTCACACCTCCAGCATGCGCCTGGCGACCTGTTCCCCGACCGCCAGCGCGGCACTCGTCTCGATATCCAAATTCCCGCTGTATCGGGGCAGGTAGTCGCCCGCGCCCTCGACCTCGATCATTACCAGTATCCGCTTTCCGTCAAATGTCGGCGGGATCTTGACACGGTAGCCCGGCACATATTGGCGCACCTTTTCGACCATGCTGTTCACGGCTGCCTCGACCGCGAGTTGATCGTACTTTTCGGGATCGACCATGCAGTAGATCGTGTTGTTCATCGTCATCGGCGGCACGGCGGGGTTGAGCAGAATCAGCGCCTTCGCACGCTGCGCGCCGCCGACCTCGCGCAGGCCCCGGGCGGTCGTCATCGTGAATTCGTCGATGCTCTCGCGCGTGCCGGGCCCGGCGCTCGCGCTCGAGATGGTTGCGACGATTTCGGCGTAGGCGACGTCCAGCACCCGGCTGATCGCGTACACGATTGGGATTGTCGCCTGGCCGCCGCAGGTGATCAGGTTCACGTTGTCGGCGTCGAGCCGCTGATCGAGATTGACCGACGGCACGACATAGGGCCCGACCGCGGCAGGCGTCAGGTCGATCGCAAAGATGCCCGCCTCCTTCAGAAGCGGCGCGTGCGCCTTGTGCGCGGAGGCGAGCGTCGCGTCGAACGCGATCTGGATGCCGCCGCGCTTGAACAGCGCATCGATGCCGTCCGTGGACGTCTCGATGCCCTCCCGCTCGGCCAGTGCGATGCCCTTCGAGTCGCGCAGCCCTGTCACGAGCTTGAGCTCCATGTGCCGGCTCCTGTTCTTGATCTTATACATCAGGTCCATGCCGATGTTACCCGGGCCGATGATGCCCACACCAATCCTGTCCGTCAAGCGTTCTCCCTCCCTTCCGCCAAAAGTGCTGGGATCATACTGTCGGGGTCGAACCAGTACCAGAGCCTGCCGATGATCTCATCCGGGCGTTCCTCGGTGGGCGTTGGTTGAATCCACTCCCGGTCGTCGTCGTGTACCCGGTACGCATAGTGGATGTGGTGCTTTTCCTCGCCCGTGGGTTCTATGTAAAATGATTCCCACGGCTTTTCGAGCATATCTTCCTCCGCGGGCACGGAATACAGTACCCACTGAACGCGCCAAAACGGGATCTTGTACCACCGGTATCCCCTGTATCGCTCCCGGAACGCTTCAGGCGTCCCGAGAGCAAGCGGCGCGAGGCCCATCTCGCGGCACGCCCCATGTATCTCCTTGATGGTATATAATGGTGCCTTTGCCATGATGATCGCCCCCTTACTCCGCAATCCCCTCCATCTTGATCTTGTCCACCATGTAGGACACGTCCTCGCCCTTGACGTTCATCCAGTTCTTGGCGAAAAGCGCTTCTGCACGGTAGGTCAGTACGTGGCCCATCATCTTCTGCAACAGCGGATAGCGGAGTGCGACCGAGTCTGCACCCGCCGCATATGCGAGATCCACATCCGCGATGCCCTTCATGCTCACGGCGAAGATCTCGGGAGCGCGTTCCATCTCCGCGTAGCAGCTCTTGATGCTCCGGATGATGCCGGCGATGTCAATCCCCTCGTCACGCGCACGGGAGACGAACGGGCAGATACCATACGCGCCGACCATCGCGGCCACCGCCGCCTGCGAGATCGAGAACAAGCAGGTCGCGATGCAGTTGATGCCCATGCGCTGCAGCCGCTTGATTGCAAGAAAGCCCTTTTCGTCGGCGATGATCTTCCCGCAGACGCGGTCGGAGAGCTTGCGCAACTCCACCACACGCTCGACGATCGCATTGGCGTCGGGGCCGTGAACCTGGATGAACACCGGGGTGTCGCTCTCGTCGAGGATCGCCTTGGTGATCTCCACGAGCGTCATCTCGCCTTTGTAATACTGTTCGAAGCCCTGCGGATTGGTCAAAATCCCCGCGACGCCCAGCTCGGTGCAGCGGCGGATGTCCTCCAGCGAACCCGCTCCATAGATCTTCATTTCTCCGTTCCTCCTGTTCTTCTTTCCGTCTGGCGGTCTGACCCGCCGAACAAACTCCTCAACGTGCGCGGAGGCGCCCCTCGAGCATGTCCTCCGCGAGCAGGCGCGCCTCCTCAAGCGACATCGGACGGGGATTTTTCGCGCGGTAATACTTTCCGACGAGCGCCTGTGCGAAGCCCTCCAAGTCCTCCTTCGCATAGCCGACCTCGGCGAGCGTCGCGGGCATGCCCGCCTCGCGCACGAGCTGCAAAACGCACCCTATCGCCTCTTGGCGGTCGTCCGCGTGGAAGGTGTCCGACCGGTTGACGGCCGAGCGGATCGCGTCCAGCACCTCGCCGATGTGCTCGAAGTTGTATTGGAGCGTATAGGGGAGCGCGAGCCCGCAGCCCGCGCCGTGCGGCAGGTGCTTTTCAGTCGTCAGCACATAGGCCGCACTGTGCGCGTACAGCCCTCCGCCCTGCGTGTAGGCGAGCATGCCCATGACCGCGGCGAAGGACATGTAATACCTCGCCTCGAGATCGTCGCCGTCTGCGACCGCGCGGGGCAGATACCGGAACGCGAGCTCCGCGCACTTCTCCATCGTCGCCAGCGTGTAGGGATTCGGGCAGCCGCACGCGCCCTCGGCGCCGTGCGAGAGCGCATCCAAGCCCGTCGCGGCCGTCACGCGCGCGGGCATCGTCGCGGTCAAAAGCGGGTCGACGAGCGCGATGGTCGCATAGAGGTAGGGCGTACCGATGAACAGCTTGCGGTCGTCGGCGCTGACGACGATGTAGGGGCTGACCTCGCTGCCCGTTCCGGCCGTCGTGGGCATGAGGATGGTCGGAAGCCTGTCCGTCACGAGCCGGCCGTCCCGCATGATCTCCTCCGCCGTGTATTCGCCCACGGCCAGGCACGCCGCGAGCTTCGCGACGTCCATTGCGCTTCCGCCGCCAAACCCGACGACGAGATCAAACCGCCCCGCGCGGACGACCGCCTCCATCGCGGCGAGGCACGGAAGATCGGGCTCGGGCGCGACGTCCGAAAACACCGTGCAGGCAATCCCCGCAGCGTTCAGAGCGTCGAGGACGACCCGGTGCATGCCGAGCGCCACGATCGTCGGGTCCGCGACGAGCAGCGCGGAGCGAGCGCCAAGCGAGCGGGCTTCCTCCCCCACCGACCGCGACGCGCCGCATCCAAACAGCAGCTTTCCGTGCGGTCCGGTGCCGGGGAACCGTATGGCCGTGGTCGCCCTAAGCGCTTCAGGGACGCGAGTCAACAGGGTTTCGATGCTCATGTTTGTACATCTCCTTGTATTTATCGGCCTGTTCGAGCGTCGGCATGCCGTTGCGCGCACCGAAGGTCAGGCAGTTCATCGCGCCGCAGACGTTTCCCATCCCGACCGCCTCCTCGAGCCCCGCGCCGGAGGCCAGCGCAAACACCACGCCGCCATGAAACGCGTCCCCTGCGCCCACGGTATCGGAAATCTCCCCGAGCCGGTACGCCTCCTTGTGCATCAGCCGACCGTCGTCCGCGAAAAAAGCCCCATTGCCCCCGTGGGATAGGATGACCGGCTTTTTGTATGCCTCGTGCATGGTCATGGCAATCCGCTCGACATCCATGTCCGGATAAACGCTCTCCATGGCGGCGGCGTTGGGCATGAGCACGTCCCCCATGCGGCAGAACGCATCGATCTGCTCCCCAGTCCCGCCGCACTGCTTCACGGGGTCGAGATCCACATCCACGACGAGCGTCGCGCCCGCGGCCTTTGCTTGGTGCATGAATTCCACGACGAGGCCGAGTGGTATCTCCCCGATCTCGATCATCGCGTAATCCCCCGGGGAAATCGCCGACGCAAGCGTGCAAATCTCTGCTTCGTCCAGCGTGGCAAGGCTGTTGGGAATCAAAAAGCCGCAGCGCCTGCGCATCTCGGGGCCGCAGTAGACCGCGAGGTTGAACGGGGAGCACTGCTCCGGGTCGTAAAGCGCGTGCCCGCAGTCGATTCCCTCCTCCGTCATCAGGCGGGTGATTTGCCGCCCGAGGATGTCGTCGCCCAGCTTTCCGAGCCAGCCTGCCGGCGCGCCGAGCCTCGCGACCTGTGTCAAAAAGTTCGCGACCGATCCGCCGCCGAATTGATACGCCTTTTGCGCCGTCAATTTCTCCTTGTAGGCATCCCCATAGTCCGCCGTCTGAATACGAAAGTCGATCGTCGCCGTGCCAAAGCCCCAGACCTTTTTCAAGCGTCCTCATCCTTTGCTACCATGCTCACAATCAGTAAACCACAAAAAAATGCCGCTGTCAGCAGTTTCGCGGCATCACGATAATCCTCTGCACCAATTAGGAAAATCCTCTACTTTTCGAATTCGACGTTTGTATGCTAATAGCAAGGGATTGTCTGCGAAATGAAGGGCTCTCCATATGACGCTTTGGAATGTGTTTGTCAAGCAAAAAAGTGAGCAAAAGGGCTCCAAAAAGGTGAGCACCATCAGCACCACGATGAGGGTAGTGAGCGAGACGGCGGGAGCCCCAACGCACACAATTAAGTGCGCGAACAGAGCGGGCCCTTTTGCAAGTGTCTGGAGCCCCAACGCTCACATTTTGGAGCCCCAAATTCCAGAGACAAACCTGCCGCACCCATGGATGGGCGCCTGGAGGGATGTCGTAATGGGGAAGGACGAGCGCAGGAAATTTTCGCGGGGGTTTACATGGAGTGGGCGGTGTGGTAGCCTGACTGGGCGCCAGCCCAGTGCCCGCCGATCCGGATGGCGGGTGCGGGGATGGCGGCAAGGCTGGCTGCCGCGCCGCCAGAGGCTCCATGTCAACCCCTTGAGCGAAAAATTCCGGGGAGTCGCGAATCAGTTGCGTCCTCTCTGGCGATTCAGCGATTGCGTAAGGCGAAAGCTCTCGCCGGAGAAGATCACGATGTGACTGTGGTGAATGAGTCGGTCAACCAAGGCCGCCGTCAGTCGGTTGTCGCCAAAGACGGT
>JAAYZL010000234.1 GCA_012514855.1 Clostridiales bacterium | reverse complement strand
TCTCCCTGGCGATTCCGCGGCAGCGGCGCGCGACCTCGTTCAGCTCCGAGAGCTCGCTGTGCTCGCGCATCAGCTTCGCGAAGAGCTGCGTGTCCTGAATGACCTCCGGGAGCGTGATGCGGATCGACAGCTCCTCGAACCGGCCCTCGACGGCCTCGAGCTGCGAAAGGATGCGCGCGCCCTCGTCGAAATTTCTTTCCATTACAATTCACCCCTGATCAGTATGACGCGGTCATGGCCGCACAAATCCTGAAAAACCTCTCCGCCGCCGAAGAGTTTCCGGACGGCCTCCGCCTGATTGCAGCCGATTTCGAGAAGCAGTTGACCGCCGGGCGAGAGGTATTCCCGGTATGCCCCGGCGATCCGGCGGTAGAACCGAAGCCCGTCCGCGCCGCCGTCGAGCGCGAGCATGGGCTCCTTGCGAACCTCCGGCTGCAAATTCGCGAGCGCCGCGGTCTCGACGTACGGCGGGTTGCACGCGATCAGGTCAAACGCCCGGCCGCGCACCGGCTCGAACAGGTCGCCCGCGAGGATTTCCGCCTCGACATGCAGCCGCGCGCGGTTTTCCTCGATGACCGCGCACGCGTCGGCGCGCACGTCCGCGAGCGCCACGCGCGCGCCCGGGTGCAATTTCGCGATCGACAGCCCGATCGCGCCGCTCCCGGCGCACAGGTCGAGCGCGCGCGGGTTCGAGAGCGGCTTCAGCAGTTCGAGCGCCTTTTCGACCAGAAGCTCCGTGTCCTGCCGCGGGATCAGCACGCGTTTGTCGACGAGGAATTCAAGCCCCATGAACCACGCGACCCCGAGCACGTACTGCGCGGGCTCGCCCGAGAGCCTTTTTGCGAGCAACTCCCCGAGCCGGGCCTCCTCCCCTTGGGACAGTTCCCGGAGCGCATCTCCCCACGAGAGCAGCTTCGCGTCCGCCTCGGGGTCGGGGCTCCCCGCGGCCCGGAGCCTTTCCGCCGCCAGCCTTCGCCAGCTCAAAGCGTTCATGTTACCTCCGAAGCATACGAAAACGCCGGAGGAGGATAAACCTCTCCCGGCGTCCGCAATTTGCTACATGCCGTAGCGCTTCTTGAAGCGATCCACGCGCCCGCCCGTGTCGACGAGCTTCTGCTTCCCGGTGTAGTACGGATGGCACTTGGAGCAGATATCCACGCGCATCTCCTTCTTCACGGAGCCGGTTTCAAACGTCTCGCCGCAGACGCAGCGGACGACCGCCTTGCCGTAATTCGGATGGATTTTTTCCTTCATGGTTTTCACCTCTTTGTCACCGGACTGTCGATCCTCCGGCGGAACCGGCATCCGAGTGGTCATGCAGGGGCTATTATAGCACAAGCCCCGCGCGCCATCAAGGGTTTTTTGGAATTTTACACAGCGCTTTCGGCCGCCGAAAATTGGGTTTTGTGTTAAATTCATCTTGAAAATGCGCGCACAAAATGGTATAATACCCATGGACGTATGGGCGGTGCCCACACAATAAAGGAGGAACAATCCATGAAGAAACTGCTTGCGATCCTGTTGACTGCGCTGTTTGTGCTCTCGGGGCTTGCGCTGGCGGAGTCCCGCGGGGGGCCCGCTGCGAGCGGAACGCTCGTCGTCTACTCCCCGCACGACGCGAGCCCCCTCGAGGCGGGCGTGAAGCTGTTCGAGGCGGCATATCCGGGCATCGAGGTGCAGGTGGTCGCGGCCGGGACGGGCGAGCTTCTCCAGCGCATCGCGGCGGAGAGCGAGAACCCGCTGGCGGACGTGCTCTGGGGCGGCGGCGCGGATTCGTTGGCCGCGTTCAAGACCTATTTTGATCCGTACGTCTGCATAAACGACGCCGTGATCGACGAGGCGTACAAGGACAAGGACGACCTGTGGATCGGCGAGTCGCCGCTTCCGATGGTCATCTTCTACAACCGCGAGCTCGTCCCCGACGAGGAGGCGCCCAAGACCTGGGGCGACCTGCTCGATCCGAAGTGGAAGGGGCAGATCGCGTACGCGTCCCCGGCGAAGTCCGGCTCCGCGTTCACGCAGCTGTGCACGATGATCTTCGCCAACGGCGGCCCCGAGGGCGACGGCTGGGACTTCGTCAAGGAGTTCTACGCGAACCTCGACGGAAAGGTGCAGGATTCCTCCGGCAACTGCCACAAGCTCGTCAAGACCGGCGAGTACAAGATCGGCATCACCATTGAGAAGTCCGCCGTGCTCTACGCGGGCGACGACACGGTCGCCTATATCTACCCCGCGGGCAACAGTGCCGTGCCGGACGGCGTCGCGATGGTCAAGAATTGCCCGAACCCGGACAACGCGAAGCTGTTCATCGACTTCGTGACCGGCATCGAGTGCCAGATCGAGCAGTCGACGAACTGGAGCCGCCGCCCGGTGCGCTCGGACATGGACACCGGCGCGCTGCCGCCGCTCTCCGAGCTCGACCTGACGGACTACGACTTCGACTGGGCCGCGAACAGCAAGGCCGAGATCATCGAGACCTGGCAGGACATCATGGTCGGGTAAAAAACGCCTGATGAAGGGGCGGTTCGCGCCGCCCCTTTCCCATTTTCATACGGAAGTTTATGGAGGCCCGCCGGAGGCGGGGCTGTAGGGCGAGGACACGAAGTCCCGCAGCCCGGAACCCTCGTTTTGCGCGGCAAAAGGAGGGCGAAATATGGAGGGGGACCGACCATGTTAAGTCACAACGTCGTTATCGAGAAGGCCGTCAAGCGCTATGGCGATTTCGTCGCGGTGCGCGGCATAGACCTGGAGATTCGGCAGGGCGAGTTCTTCACGCTGCTCGGGCCGTCCGGCTGCGGAAAGACGACGCTGCTTCGGATGATCGCCGGGTTCAACAGCATCGACGAGGGCGCGATCTACTTCGGCGACCAGAAGATCAACGGCGTGCCCGCCCATCGGCGCGACACCGGCATGGTGTTCCAGAACTACGCGATCTTCCCGC
>JAAYZL010000233.1 GCA_012514855.1 Clostridiales bacterium | reverse complement strand
GCGCGCAGGTTCAGCGACCCGCCGTCCTTGCTCACGTACACCGTCGCCGCGAGCGCCGCGCCCGCGACCAGCGCCAAAATAAGCGCCGCCGCCACCGGAATCTTCACCCATTTCCCCTTCATGCCTCATCCCTCCCGTTCCTGTATTTGCCTTTTAGACAGGAACCGAAGGGAAATGGTTCCGGGAGATTTTTGGGAATAAATGGAAGCGCCGCATCCCCGACCGGAGAGATGCGGCGGCTGTTTGGGGGTCGCTTCAATGATTTCTATGCGTCGGATTTTTTCACGGGGCGCGGAGGAATGACAATGGGCGATCCAGTGCCCATCATGGTAATTTCGGAAATGAGCAAAGAGGCACACGAACCGGGAGCCGATAAAACTTCTGATTCGAGAACAGCATGTGCGAAATCATCATCCGACACAGAAGAAATATCTTTTCCGCCCATCACTTTGAGGACGATGTCGTATGTCACACACACGTCAAACATCGCCTCCGGCTCGAAAAACACGCGCCTGGAAAAAAGAGCCGATACTTCTTCCGGCTTGCGTTTGGCAATCTCGACACGGTCTGTGATTTTGAGGGCACTGTCCTTTGAGGGCTCGGCGCTTATCTTCGCATACGCAACCTTCTTAAGCGCAAATCGGTATTCGTCCAAAAAGTAATCCCCAAGGCGCATCAAAACCGTCTCCCTTCTAGCGATAAAAGCGGCTGCTTACCAAGCCGCCTTGAACCAGGCGCAGATTCTGCCGCCATGAATCGCTCGCCGCCGCCCATTGTCCGGTGATTTGCTCAAGGATTTCGCTTCTGCCTCTGCCGACGGATTCTCCGCCATTCATGGTTCTGCATCCCTCAATGTACGCCCGGATTGCCCTTTCAATCAGCTGGTTCATGGATGTGCCTTCGGCATAGGCCCTGCGGTCGAGTTCTCTATGCAAGCTCGGAGAAATCCTCACGTTAAAGGAACCCTTGTATTCCTTGTTGGCTGCCTTTCCGACTTCCTCGCAAAAAACCAGATAGTCGTCAACCGCCTCCTGAAAAGCCCGCTCCGCATCCGATGCGGAATCGCACTCGAAGTTCACAAGGTCCGCGATTCCCTCGATTTTTCCATACAGCAAATTGTCTTCGGCGCTGTATTCCACCTTGGTTGAATAACCCTTGTACGTCAGCAAATTACTCAACGAAATCCCCCGTTTCTATAAGCGTCTTCACCACTTGATCGACTGCGTACCTCTTCATTATGTCCCCGGGATGCGGTTTATGCAAAACAATGGATAGGCCATCCGCCATCCGATGGAACAATACGCGCGATCCCAATGTTTTCCCCTTGTTGTGACAAGTAAATCCGAGATGCTCCAACAAGCGCGTCATCTCGGAAAACGTAAAATCGGCAGGGCGGGAGAGAAGCCTTTGCTTTAGTTTGTCAATCTGGCTCATGGCCATCCTCCAAGGTTGCAACCGTGGCTTAGTTGCAATTGATTATAGCATTGCGTGCAAACAGATGTCAATACTGTCTTTTGATTTAACGTCTTTCCTGCTGTGCTTCTCCGTATCTGCGTCCCGCTGCGCCTGTTTGGCGAAGAATTGGCCGCTATACGATAAAAGAAGGCCCACGAAAAGCCTTGTAAATCAAGCGTTTTCGGGGGTTTATCCCTGATCCCTCCGTATCGTAAACCCGAACTCGCTGCCGAGGCCCTTCTCGCTCTTGACCCAGATGTCCTCGCCCATCCAGCGCAAGAGCTCCCTCGCGATCGAGAGCCCGAGGCCGCTGCCCATGCCGCTGTGCGCCTTGTCCACCTTATAGAAGCGGTCGAACACGAACGGCAAATCCTCCGGCGCGATGCCGATGCCGGTGTCCCTGACGCTCAGGGTCACGCGCTGGTCGTCCCAAGCGGCGTCGACCGAGACCGTGCCGCCCTCCGGCGTGTACTTGATCGCGTTGTCGAGGAGTATCACGAGTAGCTGCTCGACGCGGTCGGTGTTCGCCACGACCGGCGGCACCTTCGAGAAGTCCACGGTCGCCCGGAAGTTGAGCGCGTGATCCTCGGCGATCGCCTGGTAGCGCTCGCAGACGTCGGAGACGAGCGTCCCGAGCTTGAGGCGCTCCGTCTGGATTCCGAGCGTGCCGCTCTGCAGCCTCGAGAGCTCCATCAGGTCGTTGATCAGCCGCGAAAGCCGCATGATCTCGCGCAAAATGATGTCGTAATAGCGCATGCGCATTTCCTCGGTCGCGACCATGCCCTCCTTCAGGGGCTCGATCAGCGCGCGCATCGCGGTTAGCGGCGTGCGCATCTCGTGGGAGACGTTCGCCACGTAGTCGCGCCGCGTGCGCTCGAGGCGCTCGAGCTGCGTGATGTCCGAGAAAAGGCCCACCGCGCCGGCCGTCGTCCCGATCTCGTCGATCAGCGGCGAGATGACGATGCGCAGCACGCGCTCGGGGAGCTCGAGGTTGCGCGCGATGACCTCGCCGCCCCGGATCGCGCGGTCGAAGTCGTCCCAGACGCCCTGGTCGGGGATCAGCTTCAGCCGCTCGCCGCGGGCGGGCGCGCTCCTCTGCGCCTCGAACATCCTTTCGAGCGCCGGATTCCGGTGCGTGATGCGGCCCTTCGCGTTCACGGCGACGATGCCCTCCGAGAGGCCGTTCAGCATCTGCTTCAGCCGGTTGCGCTCGATGATCAGCAAATACATGTTGCGCGAGAGCTGGTAGGACAGGTTGTTGAGCGCCTTTCCGAGCTGGCCCAGCTCCCCGGTCATCCGCTCGTCCGCGCGCGCGTCGAGGTCGCCCTTGGCCACCGCCACCGCCACGTCGCGGAGCGCGCGGAGCTGCCGGTTGACCGGCAAAAGCAGCAGTTTCAGAAGCGGGTAGAACGCGCACCCCGCCGCCGCGAGCCCCGCGAGCACCGACCACACGAACGGCAGCGCGCCCCCGCCCCGGTTGAACAGGAGGAGGTGGGCGGGCAATGCTACGACGACCATTGTCGAAACAATGGCCGCCGTAAAGAGCACCGCGCGCTTGATCAGCGAGCTTCCCTTGTTCATGCGTTGACCTCAAACCGATAGCCTACGCCGTAGACGGTCTTGAGCACCCAAGGCACGTTCTCCTGCGGGAGTTTCTGGCGAATGCGCTTGATGTGCGCGTCGACGGTGCGGGTGTCGCCGAAGTAGTCGTAGCCCCAGACGCGCGAGAGTATCTGCTCGCGGGAGAACACCTGGCCGACGTTCGAGGTCAGCATGTGCAGTATCTCGACCTCCTTGGGCGTGCAGGGCACGACCTTGCCGGCGGCCTTGACCTGGTAGTTTTCCAGGCTGATCTCGAGCTGCGGAAGCCTGATGATCGAGTTGTCCTCGTCCGGCGCCTTTTCGGAGAAGCGCCGAAGCACCGCCTTGATGCGCGCGAGCACCTCGCGCGGGCTGAACGGCTTCACGATGTAGTCGTCCGCGCCGAGCTCGAGGCCGAGTATCCGATCGATCTCCTCGCCCTTGGCGGTGAGCATGATGATCGGGATCGAGCTCGTCTGGCGGATCGTGCGGCACACGTCGATGCCGGACATCCGGGGCATCATCAGGTCGAGAACCACCATGTCCGGGTGCAGGCTTTCGACCATTTCGAGTGCCTGCTGGCCGTCGTACGCGGACTGATGCTCGTACCCCTCGGAACCCAGGTACAGACCGAGAGACTCGTGCACCACGGGATCGTCGTCGCAGATCAGAATCAGCGGGTACATCGACATAACCTCACCTCAGATTTCACATTCGTACTATTATTATATACATTGCCCGCAAGTTATGCAACTGTTGTCAGAAAGTGCCTTAATAAAATCAAATTCGACAGAAAATTGAACGCGCGCGCGACGGGGACCGGGATGCCGCCGTAAAATTCATAGTTTTGTAATAATTGGCGGGAAATTCAATGGATACGGGCACATTCACGCCGATTTGGGCAAAAAATCGCGAGCAAAGTAAAAAAGATCGCATATTCCCTCTTGATTTTGAAATAAATCTGTAATATAATGGCTTCAACACCAAATCACGGGAGGGCAATGCATGAAGATTTCGCGCATCATCTCCGCGGCGCTGGCCGCGCTGTTCCTGTTGGCGCCGCTCGCGGCGCTCGCGGAGACGGCCTACGTGACCTCGCGGACGGCGGTCTACGCGCAGCCGGACGCGTCGAGCAGGTCGGTTTCGGTCCCGGCCGGGGCGAAGCTCGAGCTCGTCGGGACGCAGGGAAACTGGGCGATGGTCAAGAAGGGCTCGGCGGTCGGCTATATGGACGCGTCGAAGCTCGCGACCGTCGAAAATCAGGGCGGCAAGGCCGTATATGCCAAGAGCGGCCTGAAGCTACGCAAGGCGCCGTCGGAGTCCGCGGGCGCGGTCAAGTCCGTCGCCGAAGGCGCAAGGCTCTCGCTGCTCGCGACCTGCGGCGACTGGGCCTATGTCAAGGCGGGCTCGGCCAAGGGCTTCGCGAAGTCGTCCAACCTGACCGCGACCGCGCCGGCGGCAATGCCGACACCGACGCCGGCGCCGGCCAAGACCGTGCCCGGCTACGCGAAGCGCGACGGCGTGAAGGTATACAAGTCGTTCTCGACCTCGAGCGAGGCGCTTGCGACGCTCTCGCGGAACGACAAAGTGGACGTGCGCTCCGTCAAGGGCAACTGGTGCCAGGTCGTCAACGGCTCGAGCGTCGGCTACGTGCCGAAGGCCGATCTTTCGACCTCTACGGTCCCGGAGGCCCCGACCGCGACGCCCGCGCCGACGACGGCGCCCGCGACAACCCCGGAGCCGACGGCCGCGCCGACGAAGACCCCGGCGCCGGTCAAGACCGTGCCCGGCTATGTCGTGCGCGACGGGGCGAAGGTATACAAGTCGTTCTCGACCTCGAGCGAGGTCGTCGCGACGCTCTCCGTGAACGATCAGGTCGACGTCAGCGCCGCGAAGGGCGACTGGTGCCAGGTCGTCCGCGGCTCGACGGTCGCCTATGTGCTCAAGCGCGACCTGTCGACAAAGCCGGTCGAAGCGCAGCCCGAGAGCTATCAGGCCTACGTAAAGAATCCGGGCGCGAAGGTCTATCAGGTGTTCTCGAAGAACTCGAAGGTGCTCGCCGAGTTGCCGGTCAACTTTGAGGTAGTCGTGCTCGCGGCGAACGGCGACTGGGCGCAGGTCAAAAACGGCGCGAACGTCGGGTACATGCCGCTTGCCGACCTGTCGAAGACGAAGGTCGAGACCGCTCCGACGCCCACTCCGACGCCGACGCCCGAGCCGGATGCGATTCCGGGATTTGTCAAGAGCGAGGGCGCGAAGGTCTACGCCTCGCCGTCGACGTCCGCGAGCGTGCTCGCGACGCTCTCGGTCAACGACGAGGTCGGCGTGCGCGCCGTTAAGGACGGCTGGGCGCAGGTGGTCAACGGAAGCGCCGTCGGCTACATGCTCTCGGGCGACCTGTCCGCCTCGAAGGTCGAGGTCGTCGCGGTTCCGGGATTTGTCAGGAGCGAGGGCGCGAAGGTCTACGCCTCGCCGTCCACGTCCGCGAGCGTGCTCGCGGCGCTCTCCATCAACGCCGAGGTCTCCGTGACCGGCGCGAGCGGCGACTGGTGCAGGGTGCAGAGCGGCAGCGGTGTCGGCTACATGCTCTCGGGCGACCTCTCGCAGACGAAGGTCGAGATTCAGGACGTCGTGCTCAAGTACGGCGACACCGGCGAGGCCGTCAAGAAGATACAGTCGCGGCTCAAGGAGCTCGGCTTCTTCGCGGGTACGATCGGCGGAAACTACATGACGTTGACGCAGAGCGCGGTGACGGCGTTCCAAGCGGCGGCGAAGCTGACCGCGAACGGCATCGCGGACGCGAAGACGCTCGAGGCGCTGTTCTCCGACAGCGCGCCGAAGAACAGCGCGCCCTCCGGGGGCTCCGGCGAGCAGCACGTGCCCAACGCCGGCTATTCGACGGCGACGCGCGCCAGCGGAACCGCGGTCGAGAAGGACTGGTGGACGAGCGACATCCAGAAGATATTCGCCCGCGGCGTGACCGCGACCGTGACCGACGTGTCGACCGGCATCGCCTGGCGCGTATACCGCAGCGGCGGCACGAACCACGCCGACGTCCAGCCCTCCACCGCCGCCGACACGAACAGCATGAAGAAGGCCTGCGGGAGCTGGTCGTGGACGCGCCGCGCGATCTTCGTGACGATCAACGGCGTCAACTACGCCGCGTCGATGAACTGCATGCCGCACGGAAGCGGCTCGATCAAGAACAACAACTTCGACGGCCACCACTGCATACACTTCACCAACAGCCGCACGCACGGCGGAAACCGCGTGTGCCCGCTGCACCAGGCCGCGATCAAGAAGGCGCTGAACGCGTCGCTGTGATCCAAAGCGTTGAAAAACTGCGGTTTTTCAACGCGTAGGAAGGGCCGGCCTTCTGAAATTTCACAATTTCCGGGCGAAGGCCGG
>JAAYZL010000232.1 GCA_012514855.1 Clostridiales bacterium | reverse complement strand
GTAATGTCAAAATTCTTTACGGCAACGGTTTTGCCGTATGTCTTGGTCAGCCGCCGGCCTTCCAACAGGATTTCGTTATCATTCTGATAGGCCATGCTCCCTACCCCAATTCTCTCGTCCTCTTGGGGCGGCACCCCCGATCGCTCGGGGATGCCACCCGCGTCGTTTCACCGCGCAGTCCGTATCTGAAAATTACGACACGATGTAGGGCCTGATGATGTTCTCGACGACATACTCCGCGGAGTACACCGGGGACACGATGGTGCCGGCTTCCATGCCCGCATAGTTGTCCACTTCGTCCTGGGTGACGACGTAGAAGGCGGTGTTCATATCCTTCGGGACCTCGCTGCCGTTGAGCAGGAACAGGGAAACCCAGAGGGCCGCCGTGGAGATGGAGGGCGTGGAGCCGAGGGAGACGGTCGCGTAGCCGTTGGCGGCCTTCTGCTGGATCCACCACTGCAGGAACTCGGCGGAGTTGTCGCCGACGATGACCGGGTAGTCCAGGGAGCTGCTGTCGAACGCCGCGACAACGCCGAACGCGTCGCCGCCGCCCTGGGTCGCGACGCCGTCCACCTGGGTCAGCGAGGGAAGCACCGAGGTGATGGCGTCGGAGGTCATCTGCGCGGACGCCTCGCCGTTCACGGTCGCGACAACTTCCATGTTGTAGTTTTCCAGCGCCTTCAGGTTGCCCTGATACATGTCGGCATCGGGCTTGGAACCGGAAACGCCGCGGACGATAATGATCTTCGCATCTTCGCCGGCGACCGAGGCGATGCTGTCGACCACCGTCTCGCCATACTTCACGAAGTCGTAGCCGATCTTCCAGCAGTACTCGGAATCCGCCAGGGAGTCAAACACGACGTTGTAGATGCCGGCGTCGTGAGCCTTCTTGATGACGGAGTTCAGGGCGGTGGGGGAGACGGCGTTGATGCAGATTGCGTCGACGCCTTCGAGGATGAAGGTGTTCATCTGCGCGAGCTGAGCGTTGACGGTGTTGTCGCCGTTCTGGACTTCGAAAGCGGAGATGTAGCCCGCGTCGACCGCGGACTGCGCCGCCTCCTCAAAGGCCGCCACGGACTGCTTGCGCCAGGTGTTGCCGTAGTAGGCGTTTGACAGGCCGATGACCCAGTCGCCCTCCCCGAGTTCAAAGCCGGTCATGTCGGTCTCGGTCACCACTTCGATTTCCTCGGCGCCGACGATGGTCTCCGCGAAGCTCACACCGCAGGTCAGGAGCATCGCGAGCACAAGGAACAGAGCAAGGGTTTTCTTCATTCTTCTTTCCTCCTTTTCTTTATTTCATGTCTTTCGACACAAAATTACTTCTTCACGGCGTCGACGATGGTATTGATGCTGTCGGTGACGTACTGTTCGCTGACCAGGGTCGTGAGCCAGTCGTCCCGGAAGATCTTGCCCATGGCCTCGTTGAGCGCGACGATGGCGCCGTCGGAGTACCTGGCGTCGATCAGGCCGAAGGTGATCGCGAACTGCACGCGCAGATGGCCCATCATGAACGACCACAGCGCATCCCTGGGCGCGCCGAGCTCGACGAACGCGTCGTACGCCTGCTTGATGGCGTAGACCATGGGGCCGCCGATGGATTCCACCATGCCCGGTTCGCAGAAGCCCATCTGCCTGACGGTCACGCGGAACGCGGTGCCGACGGGGCTGAAGATGATGCGGGAGATCTCGACGCCTTCGCCGTAGAACTTTTCCTCGCCGTGATACAGCGCGCAGGAAACGTCCTGATGGGCGACGCCGCCGAAGAGATCGGGCTTGCCGTCGGCATTCACCTCCGTGTTGAACAGGTAGGGATGGTGGGGATGCACCACGAAGTACCCGATATCGTCGCGGAGGGGCATGACGTCCGCGTACGCGGCCGCCGGATCGAGGCCGATGACGAGGGCGCCGGGCTTCATCAGCGGGATTATGTCCGCGGACAGCTTGCCGATGAGGACATCCGGAATGGCCAGCAGCACGTAATCCGCCTCCGGAACGACGTCCTCCATTTTGGAGATCTCCTTCACGCCCAGGCTCTTGACCCTGGCGACGCCCATCTCGCTGACCTCGCAGAAATAGGCGTCAAACCTGCCGTCCGCCAGAATCTTGCCGCTGCATCGAAAGCCCATCTTTCCGCCGGCGCCCATGATGACGATCTTCTTCTTCATAAAAGCTCCTCCTTCGCGCAGGGCACTTCCCATGCCCTTACCTAAACTTCCTCCGCGAGTTTTTTCGCGGCGTTTACCAGGTTCTCCACGGAGATGCCGTATTTGTCCAGCAGCGCCTCGGCGTGTCCGGACTCGGGGTAGGTCTCCAGCGCGATGCGCACCAATTTTGCGCTCTGATGCTCCGCGATGACCTCCGCGACGACGGTTCCCAGGCCGCCGGTGATGTAGTGATCCTCGAATGTCACGGCCTTCCCGCACTTCGAAAGCACGCCGGAGATCGTCTCCACGTCGACGGGCTTGAGCGTGGGCACCTCCACCAGCGTCGCGTGAACGCCCCGCGCCTTGAGCGCTTCCACCGCCTCGATGGCGCGGCCGACGACGAAGCCCTGCGAGAACACGGCGACGTCGTTGCCGTACTCCCGGACGATCCTCGCCTTGCCGACCTCGAAGGGCGGCGTGGGGACGTCGTAGACCACCGGCTCCCTGCCGCTGCCGATGCGCACGTAGACGGAGCCGTCCACCTCCATCATCTTGTGAATCGCTTCGAATACCTGATGCTCGTCGCAGGGGCACAGCACCGTCAGGCCGGGAATGTTGCGCGCGTTGCCCAGATCGCCGTTGCTCTGATGGGTCACGCCCTCGCGCTCGCCGCCCTGCATGCCCGCGTTCAGGCCGATGTACTTGATGTTCGCGTCGGAATAGCCCGCCAGATGCATCTGCTCGAAGGCGCGGCCCGTGAGGAAATTGCCGTAGGTCTCCACGATGGGCTTCATGCCGGCCTCCGCAAGCCCGCAGGCCACGTTGACCGCGCACTGTTCGGCGATGCCGACCTCGACGTAGTTGTTCGGATATTCCTTCGCAAAGCCCGCCGCGCGGCTGGCGAACTTCGAGTCCGCGGAGACGAAGACGATCGTCGGGTCCTTTTGCACCAATTCCCGGATGGCCTCGATGACGGCTTCCCTGGAACCATTGTAACTCATTTCGCAACGCCTCCCAACTCTTCGGCGGCCCGGCGCCACTGCTCCTCCGTCGGCGTGCCCTTGTGCCAGGCGTTGTTGTTTTCCATGTAGGAAACACCCTTGCCCTTGACGGTCCTCGCGATGATCGCGTGCGGCACGCCCCTGACATTCTTGGCCCTGTGGATCGCGTCGAGTATGGCGGCGATGTCGTTGCCGTCGATCTCCCGCGTATCCCAGCCGAAGTCACGGAATTTGTCAGCCAGCGGCTCGATTCCGCTGATCTCCGAGATATGGCCGCCGCTCTGATGGCCGTTGTTGTCGACGAACACGATCAGGTTTTCGGCCCCGTTGTGCTTCGCGGCCATGATGCCCTCCCAGCAGACGCCCTCGTTGAGCTCGCCGTCGCCGGTGACGACATACGTGTAGAAGGATTTTCCCTGCAGGCGGCGGGCGATCTCCATGCCCAGGCCGATGGAAATGCCGTTTCCAAGGGACCCGGTCGTCATGTCCACGCCCGCCGTCTGCACGCAGGGATGCCCCTGAAGGTTGCTGTTGAGGAAGCGAAGCGTCGGCAGCTCCGCCTCGTCGAAGTATCCGCGCTTCGAAAGCGCGACGTAGTGCGCGGGGCAGGCGTGGCCCTTCGACAGGATGAACCTGTCGCGATCCGGGTCCTTGGGGCGCTTCGGATCGACGTTCATCTCCGAAAAATACAGCGCCGCGATGATGTCCACCACTCCGAGCGCCGGCCCCGGATGCCCGTCCTTCGCCCTGTAGATCGTATCGACGACGCCGAAGCGGATCTGCCGCGCCATATCCTCAAGTTGAGCGATTTTGTTGTCCATATTTCACCTCTCAGATCAGACGTACTCTTCGCGGCGGGGCGCGAAGTTCTCGATGAAGAGCGCGTGCTCCAGGCAAACGGAGCCGTGCGGCTCGTTGGAGGCAAAGGCATAGCTGTCGCCCGCCTCCGCGAGGACGGAGGTGCCGTCGGCCTTGATGAACTTGATCCTGCCGGAAAGCACGTATCCGTTCTGCACCGCGGCGTGCGTGTGCTGATCCACCACGGCGCCGGTATCCTGCTCAAACAGGCACATCATGATTTCGTCGATGTGCGCCATCGTCCTTCGCTTCAGGCCGGGCTTCTGCTGCACCGCGACGAGGTCTTCCTTCTTCACGAACCATCTGTTTTCCATATCCATTTTCCCTTCCTCGCGTATTTAATTGTCGTTGGGTTTCACATTTTACGGTCGGCTTCGGAAATTCAAGTGCAGGCGCAGAAATCGCCAAACGGGCCCGGCAAACCCGGCCTTCACGCCGCGTTCAGCCAAGGGATGTCTATGCCGGGCGGCAGCCGTCCCGCCGCGGGATCATGCGGCTCCCCGCATCGGAGGAGTACGGCCGCAAGCCCGGGCGGCGGCCTCCGCCCATACAGGTTCGTCCGTTCAAACGTCCTTATAGATCAGCGCATACTTGTGCGCATAGTAATTCACCTGGCTCAAGTGATTGTCCAGCGCCCTGGCGCTGCCCTCGACGTCGCGCCGATGGAGGGCCCGCAGAACCTCCATGTGCGCCTTATATGCGTTCTCCTTGACCTCCTCGTGATACATCAGATCGTGGAACACGATCCTGAGCATCTTGGTCATCATCTTGTATATGACGATGATCAGCGGATTGTCGGTATACGAGACGATCTTCTCGTGGAACAGACGGTCCGCCTCCTCCACCTTCTCGGGATTTTCCTGCGCCGACCGGATCTGATCCACGAGCGGCGCCAGATAATCGTACTGCTCCTGCGTGAACCGCCCGGCCACGATCTTGATGCTGCCGATCTCGATCACCTTGCGCAGACCCAGCATGTGCGAGATGTTGTCCGGATCGGGCTCGTAACCCATGAATCCGAATATGCGCTCCGCGGAATTGTCCGCGACGTACATTCCGTCGCCGTGCTTGATCTCAATGATGCCGAAGCTGGACAGCATCCGGATGCCCTCCCGTAGCGAAGAACGCCCCACGCCTATGGACTTGGCAAGCTCCGTCTCGTTCGGGAGCTTATCCCCAACCTTCAGCTTGCCTTCCCGGATACAGCGCTTGATGGTCTCCATGACCTGCTCCGTCGCAGAGATTCTCTTGATGGTTTCCAATTCACTCATATTCGCATTCCCACTCAGTCATCAGACGACTTTTGATATCATTATATATTTTGGGGGGTATTTTGTCAATAAGATAATTGAAATTTGATAAAAAAATGCGATGCGGGCCCACGGCGCACCGGGCGCACACGGGCCGGAACTCCCGGGGGCATCATGAATATTGAATCGGAGAAAGAACGAAGCTCATACCGTCGGGCGCACCGGGACGGGTCTATGTCCGCCGCCGCCTTCTTCCAAACCCCTACAGCCCTTTGAAGAACGCCTTCAGTTCCCGCTTCACCTCGGGGGCCAGCAGCGCGTCCGGGATGCCCAGGACGGCCCCCTGTATCCCGTAGAGCATGTGCAGGCACGCTCCGGGGTCGCGCTGAAGCCGTATGCGCAGAAACGCCTCCCTCGCGCCCGCCTCCCGAAGCTGTTCCGGCGTCTCAATGCCCACCGCCAGCAGGTTTTGCTCCAACACCTTGCCCACGTTGGGAAGTCCCGACAATCCGCTCATCGCCTTTTCCTCCGTTCTTTCGCATGCGGCCGCTATGCGCGGCGGTTTGGCCCATTGTACGCGCTCCCGATTCCCGTGTCAAGCGCGTGTTCCGGAATCGGCGAGGGGAGCGGGCTTGACAAACTCCGGAAACAGGCGTATACAGGAAGCATAGGGGTTCCGCAAACGACCGCCGGGAGGGGATTGAAATGAAGCGGATTCGCATCGTGTTCGCCACCAGAACGGGGCACTCCAAAAAGCTCGCCGAGGCGATCGGCAGGGCGCTGAACATCCGGGCGGAGAACGTGAAGGAAAAGCCCGCGCTCAAGGACGTCGATCTGCTGTTCATCGTCGGCGGCATCTACGGCGGCGCCAGCATGCCCGAGCTGCTCTCGTTCGTCGACCAACTGAGCCCGGAAAGCGTCCGGGGCGCCGCGCTGATCACGTCCTGCGCGTCGAAGAAGCAGCGGCAGAAGGGCGTGCGCAGCCTGCTCGAGAAGAAGGGCATTCCGGTCGAGGACGAGATGGTCTTCCGGGGCAGTTTCCTGTTTTTGGGGATCGGGCACCCGAACGACAAGGATCTCGCCGAGGCGGAGCGCTTTGCCGTCCGGCTGGCGGAAGGGGATTAAGGCGCGCCGCCGTCCGCCTGCGCCTCCGACGCCGGTTCCGGCGCTGCCGGTGCCGGTTCCGGCGCTGCCGGTGCTGGTTCCGGCGCTGCCGGTGCCGGCTTCGGAGGCCCCTCCGCGAGGAACTTCCGGTCGAGCGCGAGCCCGGGCACGGCCAACCGCGCGCCGCTGACGGCCAGGATCAGCCCGAGCGGGGTCCGGCCGCTCATCACGCCGACCAATATGCCCGCGACCACCATGATCGACGTCGACGCGATCCGCATCAGCCCGAACACGCGGCCCATCACCTCGACCGCGATCTTCTCCTGCATGAGGGACATCACGGGCGCCTGGAAGCAGGGCATCGTCCATCCGTACAGCATGGCGAAAGAGGCCGGATTGTGCAATTCCCGCTCTTTGCCATTTTATTAAAATCGCCCATTTGTCAAAGGAAATTTTATTCAATATAGCAGAATATAATAACATGGCTTGACAGATTTCAATCGAGGTGGTAAACTGGCGGCATCGGAAGATTGTATACAATCTATAATCGCCAATTTCGACGAACGAACTAAGGAGAGCTGTGCAACATGAGCATGTCTGCGATCCAATATAAATCCCTGAGCGACCTCATGGCGGCCAACCTTAGGCAATCCATCATCGTGGGCGAACTGAAGCCGGGTCAGAAG